>CAYNOM010000029.1:0-9896 GCA_964398415.1 uncultured Polyangiales bacterium
GGGCGTGAACTGGATCCGCCGACAGGCCACGATGTGGTCCTCCGTGGTGTCGGCCTCGATGGCCTCGCCGAGCGCGCGCGCCAGCGTCGTCTTGCCCGAGCCCGGGTAGTCCTCGAGCAGCACGTGCCCGTCCGCGAGCAGCGCGATCAAGCTCAGCTCGATGACGTCGTCTAGTCCGCGCACGGCGCGCGAGAGGCGCGCACGCAAACGCTCGGCGAGCGCGTGAGCCTGTTGAAGATCTAGCCTGACATCCGACATGGCATCTCCAAGCGCGCAGTAAGGGCGCGCAGCCGCGCTCAGCGAGCGCGCAAAAAGCTCCAGGGGACAAGTACACCGAGCGCACGCCGCCACCAAGAGAACGCCTTCGCCCGCTCTGCACGCACGGAGCGTGACAGCGTGGACACCTGCTCCCGCTCGAGCGCGCGCGCCGACGCGGATCCAAAGTGCGCCCCGACGTGGGCCCGCGTCAGCAGGGGAAAGCTGGGAAAGGCCTCGCGCACCCTCTGAGCGAAGGCCTCCCGCGACTCGCCCGGACGCCGCGTGACGCCCACCTCCGCGAGGCGATCGAGCTCCGCACGGTAAGCAACGCGCAGCAGGCGCGTTCCGGACGCGAAGCGAGGCGAGATTCGACGCCACAGCTTGAGCAAGTACATCAGCAAGACGGCACACAGGGCGGCCACCGCGAGCCCCGCGCCGAGCACGCGTGCCACCTCTTTGAGCCAGGCCACGATCGCGAGCCTCGGCGCGCTGCCATCGGGCGGCAAGGGCTTGATGCCACGGGCAAGCTCGCCGAGCAGTCGTTGCAGATCGGCGTCGGCGGTCTCGGGAGGCGGATCGAGCGTTCGCTCGGGCTGCACGTCCACGACGACCCAGCCCACCTCGTGTAGGTAGATCTCGGGCCACGCATGGGAGGCACCGCTCGAGATCAACAGCGCCGAGCCGCCCTGACGCGCAGCCTCCTCGACCGCATAGCCCGTGGCCACGCGCGCGTAGACGCCGACCGAGCGCAGCAGGTAGGTGGCCGCGTGCGCAAAATGCACGCAGTAGCCGGTCTTGTCGCCGAACAGAAAGTGCGCCGTCGGGTCCTTCGCAGAGGCGTGCTGACTGCGCAGGCTGTACACGCCCTCCTTACCCAGCCACTCGCGAATGGTCCAAGCCTTCAGCATGGGGTCGTCGCGCATGGCTTCCGGAATCTGACCGATGATCTGCTCGGCGAGCGCCTGATAGCGTGGGTCGTCTGGCAGCGCGAGATACTGCTGCCTGTCGCCATCGCTCCAGCGCGGGTCGCCCGCCTGTCGTCCGAGCAGCGCCGTGTAGTCGGCCGTGAGCGAGGCGGACACCGCCGTGTAGACGCGCTTGAAGCGATCGGGGTTCGGGTTTTGCGCAGGCTCGAACGACACCGGCGACTCGAGCGCGAAGGGGCGCGTGTGGTCGGCGAGCAAGGCCACCGTGGTCTCGATGTGCGCGCGATCGTAGCCCGCCTCCGGCGCGTCGGGCACCTCGACCTGCGACACCGCGAAACCTTCGATGACGTCGCGATCCATGCCGTCGCGGGTGGTGCCGATCAGACGCCGACCGTTGAACTGACTGAAGGCACCCTGTCGGAAATAGTAGACGCCCGTAGGCGGTGAGTAGTCGTCGTGGAGCAGGACGACGGCCACGGGCGTTTGCTGATCGCGACTCCGGTCCTGATCTCGGAACTCGAGCGCATCGTTGTCGGGGCGGTTCTGCCCACCGCGGCTCCCGCGGTCGTTTTGCTTCTTGTCGTCCTCCTGGGGCTTGCCCCGAAGGCCGAGCCCTCCGCCGGCGGGCTCGGGTCGTGGCAACGCGCCGCTGGCATCCGCGCCGAGCCAGGCGAAGAGCAAGAAGAAGCTCAGCAGCGTCATATGCCCGAGCAGACGCAAGAGCTTTCGCTCGAGCACGAGCAAGAGCGCGAGAAACAAGACCGCAAACGCCCCGAGCGCAAGGAAGACGATGCTGGGGTCACCGCCTGTGGAGATGATCGGATCGGCGAGCTCGAACGGACGATTGATGGCCCCGTTGCGGTGCGCCGCGACGAGCTCGGAGAAGATGCTGCCGCCCGCGGCGACTTCCACGAAGGCCATCCAACGGAGGCGCGCCGAAAGCGCGCACAACGTGACCGAGACGAGCAGCGCGCCGCTGCCAAACCGCAACCCGTCGAGCACCGGCAGCGCGAGCTCGGCCCCGAGCGCATGCCCGAGCCAGGCGGCCCCCGACAAGAGCTTGACCGTCACGAACACGATGAGACCCGCTGCCGCGGAGAGAGACAGCACGGCCCAGGTGCGCAGTGTGGACTGGGCCAGGCGCGCACCGAGCAAGGCCCCAACACACGCCGCGCAAGACGCCGACAGCGCGCTCGTGGGCGAAGAGAGAGGCCATGTGAACACGGCCGCACACAAGGCGTACACGAGGGCGCGCGCGATGCGCACGAGCCACGGCAGCTGCACGCTCATGCAGCCTCTCCCTGCGAAAGCCGAGCAAAGTGCGCCTCCGAGAGCGCGCGACCGCTCTCACGATCGAGCACGAGCACCTCCGCACCCATGGCGCGATAGTCGGCGATCGCACGCCGCAGGGAGATCGCCGAGATGCGACTTTCGGCGCGCGCCACGAAGGCCGCCCGCTTCCACAGCGGCTCCTGCACGTTGGAGATCAGCCCGTCGATGCCGATCACGATGCGCGGCGGCCGCGAGCGCTTCATCACCACGTCGCGAATCGCCGCGAGCGCGCGTGCGTGCTGGGCCGGCACGAACAACACGAGAGACACGGGCCCCTCCTTCTCGACTGCGCGCAGAAACCCAGACAGGCCCGCGGCGGGCTCGCGACGCGCCGCAGCCGAGCGCCGGATCGCCGAAAGAGAGTCGGCCACGCGCGTGCACGGCGCAGCTGTGCCATCCGCGCCAAAGCGGAAGTCGTCGCCGAAGCCCCCCTCCTCGAGCGCCACGCGGGCCACGGCAGCACTCGCGCCGTCGTCGTCCCCCGCCACGAGATAGGCCGCCACCCGGTGGGCGCGCGAAAGGGCTCGCTCGGGGACGCGGACCACGAGACGGCGCGTGCGCGCGAAGGCTTTCCAATGGATGAAACGCGCAGGATCGCCCGGTGCGTAGCGGCGCAGATCGAGGCGGTCGCCCTGGGCGATGCCCATGGGATGCGGGATGTCGTCGCCACCGGCGAGTGAGCGCAAGAGCGGCAGACTGCGCAGCGCGCCCGCATGGGGCAGCACGTCGAGGGCCACCCTACCCTCGCGCTCGAGCGTGATGCGCGACAGACCAAAGACGTCGCGAATCGCGATCGCGCGCGTCACGGCCCGGAGCTCGCCGTGATCGCGGGGTGACAGCTCTTCTTCGAGCCATGCATGTCGCGTGCGCAGCTCGGCCTTCAGATCGGGTGGTGCGGAGATCTCGAGCTCGAGCGCGACCAGGGGCCAGAAACGCAAGCTCGGCAGCACGAACCCACTCGTGATCGAGGTGCGTGTGTCGACATTCTTGGGCTCCAAAGGCTGAGCCACGATCATGCGACGCAGCGCGACCTGAACGCGCAGTGTTGCGGCTCCCACCAACAGCACCGAAAGCGCAACGAGTGCGAGCATCCCGAGCCCCGCCACATACCAGACCTGGTCCATGGCCCGATATCCAAGCAGCGTGAGCCCAGCGGTCGCGCTCAACGCGAGGCCCACTCCCCGCAACGTCAGTGGAAAAAGGTCGCGCACACGCGTCGCCCAGCGCCGTGCACGGGCCTCGATGCGCGGTCGCTCGCCATTCCCTCGCTGGGACAGTTCGGGTACCGCGGTCATATCGTGGCATGAGCCTTACATCTCGAACCGTGGCGCGCCAACTCGCAGCGCTTGAGATGCGGGTCGCACTGGCTTAACTTGAACACATGTACGCAGCGCTGGAGGATTTTCGCGCGATGCTCCCAAGGCCGACCACCTTCGCCCTGCTGCTCCTCGGCAGCACCACCCTGGCATGTGCCACCGCCCAGGCACCCACCTCCGGCCTGTCCCAACCGTCGGCCGTCAGCGAAGCGTCGCCTCGCTCCACGCCGGTGTACAAGAAGGGAGGGAGCAAGCTTATCGCGACCGTCGGCAAAGCCGGTGGCAGGCTCGAGCTCGGCAATGGCGCACGCCTCGAGATCCCCGAAGGCGCGCTGTCCGAGCCGGTCGAGATCACGTTCAGCGAGGGGACCCACAGCACAGCCTTCTCGAACGACGAGTCCGAGAAGCCGGTGGGACCTATCCTCGAGGTCTCGCCACCGCTCCAGCTCAACCAGAGCTTTCGCGTGTCGATCCCCGTAACGCGCCTGCCCGAAGGCTTCGAGGCCAGCGATGTCACCCTCGCGGTCGAGGTGCCCGCGGACGAGCAGCGTGCGGTCCAAATGCACGGCGTGCAGACGCGCTGGGACTACCTGCCCGCGCGCTCGGAGGACGGCCGCGCGGTGGGTGAGCTTTCGGCCGTGCCGGGCTATCGCGTGCAATTTATCGTGTCGCGCGACGACTGAACACGCAGCCAGCGCGCGTTCCGGTTTGTTGACGCCCCAGATGCAACGCGGTCTTGATCGCGACGATGGGACGTCACGTGCAGTCTTGGCTCGCGCTCGCGATCGCCGCGTCCTGCGCCTGCTGCCCCGTGGCAGGTGCCCAACCACGTTTCGCGCGGGGCTCCCCTTCCGCTTCAGGCGGCGATCTCGACGCGGGCGACCTCGAGCTCGTCGCGGGCGACGAGCAACCCATGCCCGAGGCCGCGCCGCTCCACGTGGCCGACATCGAGCTGCCCTCGGGTCGCGAGATCGCAGCGCTCACGCCGAGCGATTGCTTGGCCCTTCTCGAGCGCGCCGACATTGCCTTCGAGGCCGTACCGGAGGACGCAGCGCCCCGCGTGTCCTCCCCGGTTTTTCTGCTCGAGCCCTTGCACGGGGTGAGCTTCGGTCCGCGCAGCCGAAACCTCTCCGAGCGGGCCATCATGGACTGCCGGCTCGCGGTCGCGCTGCTCGCTTGGACACCCGTGCTGCGCGAAGCGGGCGTCACCCGCGTCGAGCACTACTCGAGCTATCGCCCCGGAGCGCGGGTACGCGGCAACGGTAAGGCGAGCGGTCACTCACGCGCCCTAGCCATGGATAGCGCGCGCTTCACGCTCGAGGACGGCCGCGTGCTCGACGTCGAAGAGAGCTGGGAGCAGCGCGAACGACGGGGCGACCCCTGCCCCGAGCGCCGCGACGAAAGTGAAGAAGGGCGCCTTTTGCGCCGCATCGTCTGCGAGGCAGTAGCTCGCGATCTGTTCCAGGTGGTGCTCACGCCCCATCACGACCGCGCCCACCACAACCACATCCACCTCGAGCTCGTGCCCGAGGTCGATTGGTCGTACGTGAAGTAAGTCGGAATAAGCCTGCAGCAGAAGCGTTGTCTGCCCGCGTCGCGGCGTTGACAGGCGGCCCCATGCAGGTATCGTCCGCGACTCGCAAGCCCTGGTGATGGCGTGGATTTCGTCCGCATGACGGCTCCTGCCAGCACCCAGCCAAGGTGGTCCCCGATGAGCGACCTGGTCATCGAAGCCAAAGATCTGACGAAGCAGTACGGCGACTTCACCGCCATCGACAAACTCAACTTCGAGGTGCGCCGCGGCCAGATCGTGGGCCTGCTCGGCCCCAACGGTGCCGGCAAAACCACGACCATGAAGATCCTCACGGGCTTCACGGCACCCACGAACGGCACGGCACGCGTGAACGGCTTCGACGTGTTCGAAGATCCGCTCAAGGCCCGTGAAGGCGTGGGGTACCTGCCCGAGAGCACGCCGCTCTACACCGAGATGCTGGTGTACGAGTACCTGGAGTTCGCGGCCGAAATGCGCGGGCTCCGAGGCGATCAGAAGCGCAAGCAGATCAAGCGCGCGGTCGAGCAGACGTCCCTCGGTGACGTGATCGCCAAGGAGATCCGCGCGCTGTCCAAGGGCTACCGCCAGCGCGTCGGTCTGGCCCAGGCGCTCGTGCACGAGCCGCCACTTCTGATCCTCGACGAGCCCATGAGCGGCCTCGATCCGAACCAAGCGATCGAGGTGCGCGACGTGATCAAGGAGATCGGCAAGGAGCGCACGGTCATCCTGTCGACCCACAACCTGGCCGAGGTGCAGGTCACCTGCGATCGCGTGCTGATCATCGCCCGCGGCAACATCGTGGCCGACGACACACCGCGCGCCCTGTCCGATCGCACGGGCCGCGCACGCTTCGTGGTCACCCTGCTCGACAAGGGCGACGGCATCCAGAAGGCACGCACGGACCTCGAGAAGCTCGCGGGAGTCGACCTCGTCCGCGACCTAGACGCCGACAAGGGCGAGCGCACGTTCGAGATCGTCCCGAAGGGCAGCGAAGACCTGCGCGCCGACATCTTCCGCGCAGCCGTCGACGGGGGTCACACCCTGATCGGCCTCAAACGCGAGGGCCACAACCTCGAAGAGATCTTCAGGCAGCTCACCCAGGCCAACTAGCCATGAACCAAACCCTCACCATCGCGCGACGCGAGTTCAAGAGCTACTTCAACAGTCCGGCCGCCTACATCGTGGGCGTGCTGTTTCTCTTGGTGCTGAGCTTTCTGTTCTGGAACGCCTTCTTCCTCGAGCAGCGCGCCTCCCTGAGGCAGCTGTTCTTCTGGGCGTTCACGCTCAGCGCCATCGCCGCACCAGCCCTCACCATGGGGCTTTTGGCTGAAGAGAAGCGCACGGGCACCCTCGAGCTTCTCATCACGATGCCCGTGCGCGACTCCGACGTCGTGATCGGCAAGTACCTCGGCGCCCTCGGCCTGTACGTCGTGCTGCTCGTCCTGACCTTGCCCCAGGCCATCTCGGTCTCGACGCTCGGGCCACTCGACTTCGGCCCCGTCGTCAGCGGCTACCTCGGCCTCTTTCTGTCGGGCGCGGCCTTCCTCGCCATCGGCATCCTCGCATCGAGTTGGACCTCCAACCAGCTCGTCGCGCTGGTGGTCGGGCTCGCGATCTGCGGCTTCTTCGGCCTGGTGCGCCGCTTTCTCTACTTTCTCCCCGAGGGCCTCGCTTCGATCTTCGAGTGGCTGTCCTTCGGCTACCACGCCGACTCCATGGAGCGCGGCGTGCTCGACACCCGCGACGTGTTCTTCTTCATAACGATTATCGTGCTCAGCCTCGGGCTTGCGTTTCGCTCGCTCGAGAGCCGCAGGTGGAAGTGAGCCATGGCGATGAACAAGCGAACCCGCGCCGCCAGTGAATCCCTCGCCTTTTTGGGCGTTCTGGCCGGCATCTTCGTGGCCCTGAATGTGCTCGGCATGTTCGTGTTCGGACGCGTCGACGTGACCGAGAAGCGCCTCTTCTCGCTGTCGGACGGCTCGAAGCGCGTCGTGTCGAACCTCGAAGACCGGCTCGAGGTCAAAGCCTACTTCACGAAGGATCTGCCGCCCCCCTTCAACGCCACCGAGCGCTACGTGCGCGACCTGCTCGACGAGTACGAGGCCGCGTCGAAGGGCAAGCTCAAGGTCACCTTCGTCAACCCCGACAGCGACGAGGTGCGTAACCAGGCCGAGACCGAGGGCGTACAGCGCGTCGCCCACCAGAAGATCGAAAACGACGCCGTGCAGGTGGTCGAGGGCTACCGAGGGCTCGTCTTTCAGTACCTCGGCGATCGCAAGGCCATGCCCGCCATCAGCGGCACCGAGGGCCTCGAGTACGAGATCACCCAAACCATCAAGCAGATGGTGGGCGAGAAGCTCAAGATCGGCGTGCTCAGCGGGCACGAGGGCCCCACGCTCGCGCAGGGCCTCACCACGCTCAAGCAGATGCTGCCGATCTACGACCTCACCGAGGTCTCCGCGGCGAGCGACATCGATCAGAGCCTCAAGGCGCTGCTGATCATCGGCCCCGAGACTCCGCTGAGCGAAGACGAGCTGCGCAACATCGACGCCTACGTGATGAAGGGCGGCTCGCTCGGCATTCTCGGCGGCACGCTCAAGATCAAGCAGGATCAGAGCGAGCTCAGCGCGTCCCCGGTCGACACTGGCGTCAATCGGCTGCTCGAGAAGTGGGGCGTGTCGATGGGCAAGGAAGTCGTGGCCGACGCGCAGTGCACACAGGTGCCCATGCGTACGCAGCTCGGCATCGCCCTGCCCGTCGCGTTTCCGCCGGTGCCCATCATCGGCTTCGACGAAGAGCAGGCCAAGCATCCCGCGGTCTACCGCATGGACCAGGCCATGCTGCCCTTCTCCGCGCCGCTCAAGCTCAACGACGCGCTCAAGGGCAACAAGGATGTGTCGGTGTCCGTGCTCGCCCGCACCACCGCGCGTTCATGGCTGCTCGAGGGCGAGACGATCGACCTCAAGCCGCGTAACCCGCGGGAGTGGACGATCGGCGACAAGCGTGGTCCTTACCCCATCTTGATCGCCATCGAAGGCAAGCTTCCGAGCGCGTTCAAGGCCGAAGCCGTGTCGAGCGCCGAGGGCGCGGCGCCGGCCGGTCCGAAGGGTCCCGCTCAGGCCGAAAAGCCAGTCCACGTCTTCGTCGCCGGCACCGGAGGCTTTTTGCGCGACGAGTTCATGCCGCCTCCCGGTCGCGGCGGCGAGCGTGAGCTGACGAGCGCGGTCGCGCTCGGGCTCAACGCCATCGACTGGCTGGCCCAAGAAGACGCGCTGATCGCCATTCGCGCGAAGAACGTCGAAGAGCCTTTGATCGAGGTGCCCGCCAGCGTGAAGCAAGCCGAAGACGAAGCCCGTAGTGCGGCCCAGGAGGGCGATGCCTCCGGCACCGACGCGGCCCTCGAACGCCGCAAGGAAGCGCTCGAAGACTGGGATGGCCTCAAGGCCCGCTATCGCCTGCTCAACATCGTGCTGATGCCGCTTCTGTTCATCGGCTTCGGCCTGATTCGTTGGCAGTGGCGCAAGAAGAAGCGCGCTCACATCACGCTCTGAACCGAACACGAACCCCGCATCGTGAGGAATCTGCCGTGAAGAACTATCGCCTGTGGGTTGCCGTCGTGGTGCTGCTCGGCGTCGGTGCGCTGGCTGTCAGCGCATCACGCTCGCATCAAGCCACAACGACACTCGAAGCGCCCTCGGAGAAGCTGCCATCCGTCAAGAAGGAGGACATCTCCGAGGTCGAGATCACGAAGCCGAACCAAGAAGTCATCGTCCTGTCCAAACAGGGCGATGCTTGGATGGTCACAAAGCCCCTGACGGCCAAGGCTGACACCGCCAACGTCGAAAGCGTGCTCGACAAGCTCTCGGGCTTCGAGGTCACGGGCACCGCAGCAACGCGCAAGGAAAACCACGAGCGGCTGCAGGTCGACGCGGAGCACGCCATTCGCGTCAAAGCCAAGACCAAGGACAAGGTCGCGCTCGACGTCTATGTGGGCTTGACCAAAGCGGGCAACACGATGGTGCGCGCCGAGGGCGAGGACGTCGTGCTCAGCGTGCGGGGCTCCATCCGCTACGTGTTCGACAAGGAGCTCAAGATGTTCCGCGATCGCGTCGTCACCGACGTGAATGTGGAAGACGTCAAAGCCATGGCTATCCAGTCGAGCAAGGGCAGCTTCCGCTTCGAGCAGGTCGACAACGTGTGGCGCCAAGCCGCGTCGGAGAAGCCCATCAAGGACTTCGCGGCCGACAAGGTGCGAAACCTCGCCTCCGCGCTCGTGCGGCTGCGCGCCACGGATTTCGCGGAGCCGGGCCTGGGCGACGAGGCCGCAGGCATCACCGCTCCGAGCGCCTCCGTCACCTTCACGAAGAAGGACGAGACAGAGCTCACGCTCACCCTCGGCAAGGCCCATGAGAATGGGAGCGACTACTACGCGCGGGCGTCCGACCGCGACACCCTGTTCCGCGTCTCCAAGTACACGGCAGAGCGTGCCATCGCGGACGCGAGCGCCTTCGC
>CAYNOM010000029.1:9996-21078 GCA_964398415.1 uncultured Polyangiales bacterium
GTCATCAAGATCAGCCGCCGCTTGAGGCGGGGACGATGTCGGGCCAGCCAGTCGGCGAGCTCGATGCCCGTACCGTCGGGCATCACCACGTCCGACAACACCACGTCGAAGGTGGCTCCACCCTCGAGCAGCTCCATGGCGCCGCGCCCGCTCGTCACGGTTTGCACGAAGCCCACGTCCCTGAGGCCCCGCTCGAGCGCACGCTGAATCGACGGCTCGTCGTCGACCACCAGGATGCGCAGCTCACCGCGGGGCGGCGCGCTTTCTCGGCGCTTGAGGCTCACCTCCGCCTCGCTGTCGTAGGCGGGTGCGGCGAAGGGCAAGTCGATCGCGACCCGCTCGGGCGTGAGCTCGAGCGTGCCACCGAGCTGCTGCACCACACCGCGCAGAAGCTGCAGGCGACGGGTATGCTCCTGCGACTCCATGCCCTGGGCACCCACGCTGAGGTCAGTCGCTTCGAACGCGATCGACGCGCGCCCATTGCGCTGCGTGAGTGATGCCTGGAGCCTCACGACGTCCGCCGGCGCCTGATCGAGCGCCACGTCGATGCACAGCGAAGCCGCGCTGAGCAGCACCTGCGCCACGCGCGACTCTCGCCCCTCGAGCGGCTGCATGGGCTCGAGCTTGCGCGCGATCGTCACGCGACCGCCGAGCTTCTTCTCGAGTGTGAACAGCACACTCTGGACGACGTCGTTGATGTCGATGGGGCCCGAGGTGTCGGTGGGCAGAAGGCTCGTCAGATTGCGTACCGCCGACGCGACGCGCTCTCCTTCGGCCAGCGCCTCCTCGGCAATGCGCACGGCCTCGAGCTGCTCGTCGGTCGGAATGAGCTCGCGCAAGCGGTCGCACAGCTGCTCCAAGCTCGCGAGCAGCGAGGCGAGCGGGTTGTTGATGCCGTGAATCGAGCCCTCGAGCAGCATGCCGATGGTGGCCATCCCCTCCACCTGTGCGAGGCGCGCCTCCACCAACCTGCGCACCTCACTGCTCGTCTGCTGAGCGTTGTCGGGCTCCCCCATGTCGTGCATCTCCCCGCCGCGCGGTAGGTTCGCGTGCTCCCCGACGAGTATAACCAAGCCTCACGAAGCCAGGGCAATCTCACCGCAGAGGCGCGCCACTCATCGTGGTATCGTGTGTGCAGGTGGGGAGACAGGCGTGGGGGAAACGGGCGTGGGCGATCGAGAGCTCGTGCTTCAGTTCGAGGATCGCCAAGCATTCGAGCGAGAGCTCGACACGAACTGGGCGCACGGTCGAGCCTTCGTGCCCGGCACCGTAGAGCTCGCGCTGTTCGATCGTGTGCAGCTCGTGCTCCAGCACCCCGACCACGACGCGCGGCTCGAGATTGCGTGTGAGGTCGTGATGCGGCTCGATCAAGGTCCCATGCAGGGCGCAGCGCTGCAGTTTCTCGATCGCAGCCCTGCTCAGCTCGAGGCCATTCGGGCGTTCGTGTTCGACCTCTGCGCGTACACCGGGGACGCCGACGTAGATCACCCTGAAGCCGACGACATCGACGACCCGCTCCGGCCTCGCCCTTCGATGCGGACGCTCTCCCTCGCCAGCGAGCGCCAACAGAAGCTCAGGGACCTGAGCCTCGCCGAGCGCATGAAGGTCGCGCGCGGGCCAAGCCTCGAAGATCGCGTGCTGCTCGAGCGCATCTACGGCAGCGCGGTGTGGGAGCTTCTGCTGCGCAATCCAAAGATCACGGTGCCCGAGGTCGCGCGCATGGCGAAGAAGGGCACGATGCCAAGACCCCTGCTCGATCTGATCGTCGAGAACGAAGCCTGGATCCGCCAAGGCATCGTACGACGCGCGCTTCTGTCGAACCCGAGGCTCAGCCCAGAGGGCGTCGCGCGCGTGCTGCGGACGCTCCCTGGACGCGAGCTACGGCTCATTCCCCACCAAACCGCTTACCCGGCCCAGGTGCGCGCCGTGGCGCAGCGGCTGATGCGCGGCACGTGATTCAAGGCGCGCCCTTTCGCACCGCAAGCCCGAGGGCGAGCCAGCCGACGATCAACAGTGCGCCGCCGATCGGCGTGACCATGCCAAGCGCGGAAGGCCCCGTGAGCGCCATCGCGTACAAGCTGCCCGAGAAGAGCGCGATGCCGAGCGCGAAGCCGAGCCGGCTCACACGCGCCGCACGCCCCTCGCCCCCGCACGCAGAAGCGAGACCGAGCGCGAGTGCGTGCGCGAGGTGATAGGAAGCCGCGGTGCTCCACCACGCCATGCGCGCGTTACCATCGTCAACATCGGCCAGCGCCTGCTTGAGCCCGTGGGCACCGAAGGCACCAAGCGCCACGGCCGCCGCCCCAAACCAGGCGGCGATGGTCAGATAGGGTCGGTTCATGTGCGACACCATGTCGCTTCAGCCGCGAAAATCCAACGCCGCAGAGTCGAAGAACGACGGGCTGCCACTGGCCCTGGCCCACTGCCTGCGGTAACCTCCCGCTCACGCACCGCGTAGCAGCCCACTCCGCGCGTCACGATGGCGCCCGTTGAAGTAGGCAAGCGGTCGGGACGGGCGCACATGGAGCTCGATTTCGGGGTCAACCAGGGCTTTGTCGAAGAGCAGTATCTCCGCTACCGCGAAAACCCGGGCTCGGTCGATCCGAGCTGGCGGAGGTTCTTCGAGGGGCTAGAGCGCACGCAGGAGGTTGGGCCGCAAACGCTCGACAGCCCCGCGCAGAGCGCACCGCAGCACGAGCCGCAGGCGGGCCAGAACGGCAACGGCGCACACGGCCCAGCCCTGGCCAAAGCCGAGGCCCCGAGTGCCGCCGGCAACGGACGCGGCGGCGTGACCGTCACCCCCCTGCCGGCCACCGCGGAGTTCGTGCCGGCTCGAGCCCCCAAGGGGGGCGTGACGCCGAGCGCCGACGTCCTGCTCGCCAACGAGCTCCAGGGCCGCGTCTCGGCGTTGGTCAACGCCTATCGGGTGCGCGGGCACATCTACGCGGATCTCGACCCGCTCAACCGCAACCCTCCCGAGCCTACCGAGCTCAGCCTGTCGGCCTTCGGCCTCGACCAGGTCGACAACCGTGCGCTGTTCTTCACCGGCGACATGGCGGGTCCCACCACGCTGCCGCTGCACGAGATCGTGTCGCGCCTGCGCGAGACCTACTGCCGCACCATCGGCGTCGAGTTCACCTTCATGGAGGACGCCGAGGAGCGCGCGTGGCTGCAGCGCCGCATGGAGAGCACGCTCAACCGCACCGAGCTCACGCGTGAAGAGCAGGTGCTGCTCCTGACGAAGCTGATCGACGCCGAGCTGTTCGAGCAGTTTCTGCACACGAAGTATGTCGGCGCGAAGCGCTTCTCGCTCGAGGGTGCCGAGAGTGTCATCCCGCTGATCGAGCTGTTGATCCAGAGCGCCGCCCAGCATCGCGTGGAAGAGATCGTGATCGGCATGGCGCACCGAGGCCGCCTCAACGTGCTCGCCAACGTGATGGAAAAGAGCATGCGCGAGCTGTTCTTCGCCTTCAACGACAACCGCCCCGAGATGCACCTGGGACGCGGCGACGTGAAGTACCACATGGGGTATTCGAGCGATCGCCTGGTCGACGGGCAGAACGTGCACCTGACGTTGTGCTTCAACCCGAGCCACCTCGAGTGGGTCAATCCCGTCGTGGAGGGTCGGTCGCGCGCCAAGGCAGACCGCAGAAACGACAGCACGCGCCAGAAGGTCTTGCCCCTGTTGATCCATGGCGACGCGGCCTTCGCGGGGCAGGGCGTGGTGGCCGAGACGCTGAACCTGAGCCGGCTGCAGGGCTACGCCACGGGCGGCACCATTCACGTCGTGATCAACAACCAAATCGGCTTCACGACCGCGCCCGAAGACAGCCGCTCGACCTGGTACTGCACCGACATCACGCGCATGCTGCGCTGTCCCGTGTTCCATGTGAACGGCGAGGATCCGGAAGCCGTCGCGCAGGTGGTGCGACTCGCCACCGACTTCCGTCAGCAGTTCGGTCAGGACGTCGTGATCGACATGTACTGCTACCGGCGCTACGGCCACAACGAAGCCGACGAGCCGCGCTACACGCAGCCGGTGATGTACTCGATCATCGATCGCCAGCCGAGTGTGCGACAGGTCTACGTTCGACACCTCGAGGAACGCGGCAAGATCGGAGCGGCCGAGGCCGACGAGATCGCCACGCGCCGCCAGGCCCAAATGGAGACCGAGCTGCTCGAAGCACGTCGTGGCACCTACGTGCCGCCCGAGTACTCGATGGGTGGTCTGTGGAAGAACTACCTGGGCGGTCCGGATGCGGAGGCACCGGAGGTACCCACGGCCGTGCCGATGGACACCCTCCAAGTGTTGGCCGAGAAGGTCACCGCGACGCCCGACAACTTCGAGGTCAACCCCAAGGCACGCCGCTTCCTGAAAGACCGCCGCGAGCGAGCCCGGGGCGAAAAGCCCCTCGACTGGGGCACCGCCGAAACCCTTTCGCTCGCCACGCTGCTCGCCGAGGGCACTCGCGTGCGCATCTCGGGTCAAGACTCACGGCGCGGCACGTTCAGCCACCGTCACGCAGTCTTGTTCGATGCCAAGACGGGTCGCCGCTACATGCCGCTGATGCACGTGGGCGAAGAGCTCAGTCGCATCGAGGTGTGGGACAGCCCGCTCTCGGAGGCGGGCGTGCTCGGCTTCGAATACGGCTACAGCCTCGACACCCCCGACGCCCTCGTGATCTGGGAGGCCCAATTCGGGGACTTCGCCAACACGGCGCAGGTCATCATCGACCAGTTCCTGAGCTCCTGCGAAGACAAGTGGCACCGCCTGAGCGGCCTCACGCTGCTGCTTCCGCACGGCTTCGAAGGACAGGGCCCCGAGCACTCGAGCGCACGGCTCGAACGCTTCCTCGCGTTGTGTGCCGAGGACAACATGCAGGTCTGCAACCTCACGACGCCGGCGCAGATGTTTCACTGCCTGCGGCGTCAGGTGGTGCGGCCCTACAGAAAGCCCCTCGTGATCATGTCGCCCAAGAGCTTGCTCCGACATCCCGATGCGGCGAGCACCTTGAACGAGCTGGCGACCGGCGGCTTCCAACGCATCATCCCCGACACGGTGGTCGACCCGAAGCAGGCGCGCCGCGTGCTCTTGTGCACCGGTAAGGTCTACTACGACCTGCTCGCCGCGCGCGATGCCGCAGGCCAGAAGGACATCGCCATCATCCGCATCGAGCAGCTCTACCCCTTGCAGCCCAAGCACGTGCGGGAGGTGCTCGCGCCCTATGCCGATGGCACAGACCTCGTGTGGGTGCAGGAAGAGCCCTGGAACAGCGGCGGCTGGTACTTCATGAACGCGCGCCTCCCGGGCATGCTCGAGGGACGTTTCCAGATTCGCTGCGTGACCCGCGCCGAAAGCGCGAGCCCTGCGACGGGTTCGCACGCAGCGCACAAGCTCGAGCAGGAGCGCCTGGTGTCCGAAGCGCTCGCCTGAACCGGGTGGTCAGGCCTTGACGTCGATCTTGCGCGCCTTGACGAGCTCCTGCTTCGGCACGCGCACGCTGAGCACGCCGTCCTGAAGTGCGGCCTCGACGTGCTCCGCGTCCACCATCTTCGGAAGCTGGAAGTAGCGCACGAAACTGCCGTAGGAACGCTCTACGCGGTGGTAGCGCTTGCCTTCTTCCTGCTTCTCGAAGCGGCGCTCGCCCTTGATGGTGAGCACGTTTTCCTCGAGCGAGATCTCGATGTCTTCGCGCTTGATGCCCGGCAATTCAGCCCGCAGCACGTAGGCGTCCTTCTCCTCGTGCACATCGACCGGGGGCGCGAAGTCTGCGCCTGCACGGCTTGGGGTACGCTGCACGGAGCGCTCGAAATCGCGGTGCAGGCGGTTGAGATCAGCGAACGGATCGAAGATCGACAACATGGCAATATCCTCCTCTGGATAAATCGCGGGCCCTGCCGGCTCGTCACGCAAGCTAAGCACCCGAGAAGAGCCGTCAACCCCTGCTAGGATTCCACCATGTCGCTCCGAGCTGCCCTCGTTGCTGTGGCCCTGTGCCTGCCCCTCACTGGCTGCGCCTTCGATCCAGGCCACGACTACGGCGTCACGACCACCTGGTTGCTCAACGGCGCCGTACCCGACGCGGGGCGCTGTGCCGAGCTGTCGATCGATCGTTTCAGGCTCACCATGCAGGGCCCGGGCTCGCCCCTGGTGCTCGAGGCGTCCTGCGACACCACGCTCGCGATCGAAGGCGTCCCCTACGGGGGCTTCGAGACCACGGTCTCCTTCGACTACGGCGTGCTGTACGACTACACGGTCGAAGCTCTCGATCGGCAGGGCGCCGTGCTTTACACCTACGAGTCGAGCGTGAGCGCCCTGTACGGCGACTTCATCCCGGTCGACCTCGACACGCTCGATGTCTTCGAGCCAAGTGGCTCGCTCGCGTCCTACACGGCACGCTGGGCCTTCGACGGCGGCGATCTGGCCGTTGAGTGCGCGCAAAATGGCGTCGAGACGGTCGAGTTGTGGATCACTACGGTGACTGACCCGACCTTCGATTTCCCAGCCTTGCTCGATGGTGGCCCCTGCGCGGCGGGCGAGATCGTCTCGGACGGCAAGGTACTTGCGAGCGGCGACTACCTCGTTCGCTACGTGGCGCTCGACGACCGCGACGCCCCCACCGAGCTGGGCGAGCCGATCGAGGTGATCGTCGACGCTCCCGGTGACATCGCCCTGCCGCGCCAGCAGTTCGAGGGCCTGTGAAGCTTGCAGGGAAAGCGCCCGGTGCTTAGGGTGAGAGTGTGTTCCGCTTTCCACCGCTCACGCCCTTCGTTCGTAGCCTGCTGATCGCGCTCGCCGCCCTATTCGTACTGGGGGCGGTGCTCCAGAATTTCCTCAACGTCCCCGTAGTGCAGCTGCTCGCGCTCGATCCGACGACGCTGTCGGTGGCGACGCTGTGGCAGGTGGTGACGCACGTGTTCGTGATGCCCCCCGTGCCGGGCGCCGTGCTGTCGTTGATGATCAGCATGCTGTTCATGTGGCTGATCATGGCGCCCTTCGAAGAGCGCTACGGCCGCAACAAGACGCTGCAGCTGATCGTGGTGTCCGCCGTGTCCGCCGCCCTACCTGCCATCGCCGCGGGGCAGCTCGCGCCGGGCTACAGCACGCTCGTCGCGGGCCCCCAAACCATCACGCTGGCCGGCATCTGTGCCTACGCGATGGTGATCCCGCCCTACGCGGAGATCAGCTTCTTCGGCCTGTTCCCGATGAAGCCCAAGCAGCTCATCTACATCGTGGCCGGCCTGAGCCTCGTGGGCTTTTTGACCTCCAAGAATGGGGCGCAGCTCGCAGCCGATTTGGGCGCCATCGCGGGCGGCGTAGGCTACGCGCGCTACTGGATGTTGCGTGCGCCACGGCGCAAGATCTTCGGAGGGGGTGGCCCGAAGAAGAAGGGCCCCAAGCTACGCGCCATCAAGGGGGGCGCAGACGACGAGCCCAAGCGCTGGTTGAACTAGCGCGAGACGCGTACCGGCAGCGTCTTGAGTGAGCGATTGAGCACGGTGGGCTGCCACTCCCAGTGGTCGCTCGCGAGCTCGAGGTTCGGCAGGCGCTCCATCAGCAGCCTGAAGGCGAGCATGCCCTCGAGCCGCGCAATGGGCGCCCCAATGCAGTAGTGGACCGCGTAACCGAAGCCGCAGTGCTGGGTCTTCTCGCGCGTGATGTCGAAGGCGTCGGGTCGCTCGAACTGGCTCGGGTCGCGATTGGCCGACGCCTGCAACAGCAAGAGCTTGTCGTCTTTTTTGATCAGCTTGCCACCGTACTCGACGTCTTCTTTCGCGATGCGCCACATGGCCTTCGAGGGCCCGTCCCAGCGCAGGATCTCCTCGATGGCCTGTGGAAGCAGCTCGGGTTGCTCCTTGAGCAGCTTCCACTGATCGTGGAGCAGGAGCGCGCGCAGACCGTTCGCGAGCAGGTTGGTGGTGGTCTCATGCCCCCCGAACAGGAGCAGGATGCAGGTGGCGATCACTTCCTTCTCGCTCAGCGCATCGCCGCGCTCTTCGGCGGCGAGCAGCACGCTGAGTAGATCGTGGCCGGGCTTTGCGCGGCGCTCGCGGATGATGTTCGCGAGGTAATCGCTCATGTCCTGAAACGCAGCGCGCGCACGCTCGTGGCGGTCTTTGACGTCGAGCGCCCCGAACACGAGCATCATGATGTCGTCCGACCAGTGCTTGATCTTTTCGCGATCCTCGCGCGGCACGTCGAGCATCTCGCTGATCACGAGCACCGGCAGTGGGTAGGCAAAGTCGTGGACGAAGTCGAACTCTTGTTTGCCCACGAGGTCATCGACCAGCTCCTCGACCAGCGCTTGGACATTCTGCCGCATGCGCTCGATGGCCTTCGGACGAAAGGCATGGTCGACGAGCTTGCGCAGGCGCGTGTGCTCGGGTGGATCGACGAACACCATCCAACGCGACAGCGTCTCGTAGGTGAAGCGGTGCACCTCGCCGTTGGGCCCCTTGAGCTTGCGCTCGTAGTAGGGCGAGATGCGGTCGGCCGACAGACGCGGGTCGCGGAAGGCACCCATCACGTCGTCGTAACGCGTGAGCACCCAGGCCCCGAGCGTCTCGTTCCAGTAGACGGGCTCGCGCTCGCGTAGGGCGCCGAAAAAGCCGTAGGGATCGGCGACGACCTCGGGTCTGAGCAGGTCGTCCTCCTGCTTGGGGGCCTTCTGCGATTCGCTGGTTTCGAGCATACGCACCTTCTCCGTGTGAGGCGGCAGGTAAACAGTGTATACTCCATCGCGCTCCACGCGCCCAACCCAAATCGCAGGGCGCCGAAGACGGGGCTAGGCGGGTCGGCAATCCCCTCAACCAGACAGGTGTTTTCATGCGTGACGTAGTGGTGTGCGGGGTCGGCATGACCCGCTTCGGTAAGTTCATGGGGCGAAGTCTCAAGGACCTGGGCAAAGAAGCGGTGCTGGCGGCCTTCGCCGACGCGGGCGTCGACCAGGGCCAGATCCAAGCGGCCTACGTGGGCAACGCCGTGGCAGGGCTCATCACGGGTCAGGAGACGATCCGCGGCCAGGTCGTGCTCAGGGCCATGGGCATCGGAGGCTTGCCCGTGTTCAACATCGACAACGCCTGCGCAGCGTCATCGAGCGCGCTGCACCTCGGCTGGCTGGCCGTGGCCTCGGGCATGTACGACTGCGTGCTCGCGCTCGGCGTCGAGAAGATGACCCATCCCGACAAGAAGCGAACCTTCACTGCGATCGCGAGTGGCCTCGACGTCGAACAAGCAGAAGAAGATGCCAAGGCTCACGGAGTCGCCGAGGGCGCGGGCGAAAAGCGCAGCGTGTTCATGGACTACTACGCAGGCAGCATCCGTCGCTACATGGACAGGCACGGCCTGACGCAGCGGCACATCGCGCAGATCAGCAGCAAAAACCACTACCACGCGGCGCGAAACCCCTACGCGCAGTATCGCAACGAGATGAGCATCGACGAGGTGCTGGCAGATGTTCAGGTGGTGTACCCCTTCACCCGCGCCATGTGCTCGCCCATCGCGGACGGTGCCGCGGCGACGGTGATCTGCTCGGCGGATTTCGCGAGAAAGCTCGGAAAGCCCCTGGTCAAGATCGCCGCGACCTGCCTGCGCTCGGCCGAGGCCGAGGGCCACACGGACGACAACGTGATCCGGCGCGCCGCGGACGCGGCCTACGCCATGGCGGGCGTGTCCCCCTCGGACGTACGCGTGGTCGAGGTGCACGACGCCGCGGCGAGCGCGGAGATCCAGGCCTACGAGCAGCTTCGACTCTGCAACGAAGGCGAGGCGGTGAGACTGATCGAGGAGAACGTCACCACCCTCGGCGGCCGCACGCCGGTGAACACGAGCGGTGGCCTCGAGTGCCGTGGCCACCCCGTCGGGGCCACGGGGCTCGCGCAGATCGTCGAGCTCACATGGCAGCTTCGCGGTGAGGCAGGCGAGCGACAGGTACAAGGACAGCCCAGGGTGGCGCTCGCGCAGAATGCGGGCGGGCATCTGGGCCACGAGAACGCCACCTGTGCCATCACGATCCTGACGCTCTGATCTGCGCCACCAGCCGAGCGAGAAGCCCAGCCAGCGCGGCTGACAGCACGGCGTAGGTCGCGAACACGAGGATGACCTTGGCCGAGGTGAAGCCGAAGGCGACGTAAGCGAGCACCGTCCCCGCAAGCGGATAGAGCAGCGTGAGCAGCGCGTGGAACGCATTTTCGACGAGGTCCGCCACGGCAGCGAGCGCTGGGATGAGCAGAAGGATTCGCGCGCGAAGGCCTTCGATCCCCAAGCGAGCGAAGAGCGCATGCAACATCGAGATCACAAACAGGCTGGCCGTGACGGGAAACACGCAATCGAGCGTGAGAAACACGAGATAATCGCGCTTGGCCCCGGGCGAATAGCCCGCCATCAGCTCGAGCGAGCGGGATGCCGAGTGAAAAGTCTCGGTATCGAGGACGGGCAGACCGTGGTCCCTGCGAAATTGGGGCACGAACCGACCGAGCATGGCGTAGGCCACTGCACCGAACACGACGCCCCAGAACACGACTGCCGACAGCGCACCCTCTCTACGCCGAGCAGCGTTCATGGGAGCGCATATAGCGCCGGCCTTGGCGCGGTAAAACGAAACGCGTTGCGGCGCTCGGGCGTCATGACGACAATCGCCACCCAACGGGAGAAGCGGACATGAAAGTGAAAGTGAACTGGGATCTGTGCGAAGCGAACGCCCTGTGCATGCAGGCCGCCCCCGAGGTGTTCAAGGTCGATGACGACGACATGATGCACGTGCTCATGGAAGACGTACCGGAGGCGCTGCGCGACAAGCTCGAGAAGGCCGTGCGCGCCTGCCCTCGCGCCGCGCTCAGCATCGAGGAGTGACGAACCGCGGCGAAGTCTCCCGGGGCGGCGCGGCCTTAGGCCTCACTTGTAGGGATCCTGGGTGTCGATCGACAGTGTCGGCAGCTGAGGCACGAGGGATGAGCCCGGCTCGGGCAGCGCGCGTGACGGTGTCGAAGTGGAAGCTGTTGCTTCTCGCGCGACGCACACCCTACACGGACGAGGCTTCGGGCGCGCGAGGCGCGTGCTCACCGGCGCGTCGGCCGAATCGT
>CAYNOM010000030.1:0-15451 GCA_964398415.1 uncultured Polyangiales bacterium
GCTGCGTCGTACGCGGCGCGTGGCTCTGGTGGATCGGAGGTGAAGGTGGTGGGCTCTTTTCCGGCCACGGCGCGCAGATCATTGGCGATGGCGCAATCTTGGGCGCCTCCCGTTTGTGCTCCATTTGCGTAGTGGCCGGGCTTGACGCCATCGAGCACGATGCGCGCCGCGACGAGGGCGCCCTGGGCTTCGACGCGCGTACGCAGCAAGAGCTTGTTGCTGCGCAGATCGTAGAGATAGGCGTCCACCGGCGCATCGCGACGGTTTTCGCCATGCTGCAGCGTGAATAGCAGCCAGTCGCTGCGCACCGCCTCAGTCACGAAGGGTAGATCTCGCTCGGAGCGCTGGCGGATCTCCTCGGCGATGACGCGCAGCTTCATCACGTTGGCCCCCTCGCCTTGCTCGACCCACTTGGTGGTGAGAAACGAGCCGCGCGCATAGAGCTCACCAACCTTTTGGGGCTCGAGGCCCAAGCAGCGCGCGATGGCATCGGGCGTTTCCGCGTCGAGGCCGCGCAAGATGCCCTCGGGCGTCTTCGCATCCTCGGCGTTCAAGCGCATGTAGAGGCCCCTACCGCGGTGCAACGCGTCGAGGTTGAGCCGAGGGTCGACGTATTGTTCGACGGCCTTGGCGTTGCCGGCCTCGACGGTCCACGCATTGATCTTGCCGATCAGCTCCTCGTAGCGGGTGACGATCGGCCCGAGCTGCTCGCCGTGCGTCTTCTGAATGGCGCTGCGCAGGCGTGCTGCCTCCTCGTTTTCGCGCGTGTGGTAGAGAGCCAAGGACAGGAGCAGGAAGGCAGCGAGCGCCGCGATCCATTTCCATGGCAGCTTGGGCATGTACTCGGGCTTGTCACCGCCCGAGTCGGGCCGTGCGGGGCGCAGCTCTCGGATGTCGTTCATGTTGGTCTTCACACTGGATGAGACAAGCTCACCCCCAAAGGGTTCCTGGAGGTTCTTGGTGGTGCTGCAAAAGCAAAAGGCCCCGGGGATCTCCCGAGGCCTTTCGAGTCGAGCTCTCCGTTGCCGAGAAGGGGCTCACTCTTGGGCGAGGCGGTTGACGGCGAAGCTGATGTTCGCGTAGCCAGCCTGCGCACAGGAGAACATGACCTTCTTGATGACTCGGAAATCGATGCCGCGGTCAGCCTGCAGGATCACCGTGCCCGGGAAGGGCTCCGAGGGATGCAGGATGCTCCAGTTGCGCTTGAGCGTTTCGAGGTCTTGGATGAGCTGCTCCATACGCTCGACTCGGGCGTCAGCCTCGAGCGTGCGTGTGTCCGCCATGCGCCGACCGTCGAGGGTGATGACCTCGGGGTTGATCGCGATGACCGGCTGAACCTCCAGGTCCACGACGTTCTTCGCGTCGGGCATCTTCAGGTTGGGTTGCTGCGCGAGCAGCTCGCCGGAGGCGCTGAAGGACGTCAGCAGGAAGACGACCAGCGTCACGAGGAAGTCGATGAACGGGACCAGAGGAATCTCGCTGTCGACGTTCTTGCGCCCGCCGCCCGACACCTTCTTGCGGACGAACTTGAGAGGGATCTTGTGGAGTAGAACCCTGCCTGGTTTGTGAATCGCCATGACTAGCTTCTCCTCACAGCGCCGCGCCGTCCGAAAGCGACATCGCCTCGTAGCCCTCGCCGACCACCGCGTCCATGGCGGCGACGACGTCTTCGTATCGCACGCCATCTTCGGGTGCGACGGTGATGTCCTTACGGTTCGGCTCGAGCTCGCGCCGCTCCTTGAGTTTCTTCAGCAGCTCTTCCATGTCGTAGGTGTCGCCGCTCTTTGGAATCTCGGTCCGCTCACCCGCCGAGGTCGCCAGTACGTAGCCGGAGCCCTGAACCTGGAGGATCAACTTGATCTTCGGGTCCTCATCGGGAGGCGGGGTATCCATTTGAGGTTGGCCAGGTTGCTGCTGGTTTGCGTCGATACGTGCGAGCTGATTCCAGACCGCAGTCACCAGCAGGAACATGACGCAGCACAGGAGCAGATCGATGAACGGGACCAGCGGAATGCTGTGATCTACGTTCTTCTTTCCGCCATGACCGCCGCCAGCGCTAATGCTTGCCATCGCTACCTCTCTCCTGCCTCAGCCACCGGCGTGCTGCCGGTGACCACCATCGCGCGACCTCGTCGCACGAGGTCGGCTTGATCACGCTGCCTGCTGCAGCGTGCCCATGTTGATCTTGGAGCGGTTGCTCACCACCAGGTTGACCACCTGGACGGTCGCGCTGTTGATATCGTCGAGCAGCTGCTGCGTCTTGCCGTTGAGCAGGGCGAAGCCGAGCAGAGCGACGATGGCGGCCATCAGACCGAAGGCCGTGCAGTTCATGGCCTCGGAGATGCCCTTCGCGAGCATGGTGGCCTTCGAGGAAGCGTCCGCGTTCGCGACGGCGCCGAAGGCCATGATGAGGCCCGTCACCGTGCCGAGCAGGCCCGAGAGCATCGCGAGGTTGGCGAGCAGGGCGAGGTAGGGCGTGCGCTGCTCGAGCTTCGGCAGCTCGCGCAGGGCCGCTTCGTCCATGGCGGCCTGGACTTCGGCGTCCGGGCGATTGACCTTCATGAGGCCCGCCTTGACGATTCGCGCGAGGGGCGCGTTCGCGGCGGAGCACATCTTGATGGCGCGACCGACGTCCCCCGCGAGGATGCACTTCTGCATCGTGGCCAGGAAGACATCCTTGTTGATCGAAGCCTTGTACACGAAGATCGCGCGCTCGACGATGATGCCGATGGCAATGATCTGGAACAGCAGAATGGGGTACATGCCCCAGCCGCCTTCCTGGAAGTGATGCATCAGGTTAGCCATGTTTCGTGTCCTCCTGGTGCCGCCGGCGGCGGCCTGAGCTTCGATGTGACGCGTTCCTCTGAAGCGCCCCCGTTGGAGGCGCAACATTCTTGATCCCGTGCAGGGCGTTCACGCTGCGCGTGCGCGCGGAACGGGGGCTCAGCGGGTGCGTAAACGGTGCGCGACCTAGCCAATGCCTCTCGAGACGGTGCAGAAAAAGCCTTGAAAACACGCCTCTCTGGCGCCCTTCGGTAGGCCCGGATGATACAGACCGCGAATTCGGTGTCAACAGCGTTGTGTGCCGAACGAGCAACCGCGACGGCATCTGTGGCACGCTGGCTTGCGTGCGTGCCGAAACGCACGCGCTGCAACTGAACTCGTACAATGCTGCGAAGGCTGCGACGCGAAGTGTGGGTGCGGGTGCGAAGCAGTCGCCCCCCCTCGAGGCACGCCGCGGCCGTGACGCCACGCGCATGTCGCGCCGGCGTATGTCCCGGCTCGAGGCGGGCGAGGCTCCATCGCCTCTCGAGGTCGTGTCCAACGGTCGTCACCTCTGCTTAGTGTCCCGTCCGCGGCGCAGGTTCCCACTTTGCGGATCAACTCCGATGCTGGTTTCCTACGTGTGCGCGCAAGGGGACGACATTGCGACAAAAAATGGGACGGTCCAAGTCCCGACCGGCGTTGACAAGCTCGAAACCCCTGGGGTAGCGTCGCGTTCGCTGTCGGTGCCATGGGGGCTGATTGGGGCGCGAAAAAGTGGTCCGTTGCGGGGCAGTCCGGCTAGCCTTGGGCGTGCATTGAATGTGCGTTGGATTTCGGTGTGCTCAAGCTGCGGCGGCTTCACGCGCTTTACTGCGTCGGATTCGGTGCTGACTCATGTCACAGAGGCAACAGTTCTTGGGGGATTTGCAGCTCTTGGGCACTCGAAAGGAGCCTAGCTGATGGAAAAGATCTGGGAGGCGCTGATGGACGGAGCGCCGTTCTCGTTCGTCAACCTCGCTGTTCTCGCGTTCGTTCTCGCGATCATCGCGGACCGTGCCGTTTACATTCTGACCAAGTACCGCGTGAACAGCCGCGAGTTCATGGCCCAGATTCGCAAGCTCGTGCAGGCCGGCAACATCGACCGTGCCGTGAAGCTGTGCGAGGCGGCGCCGCTGCCGCTGCTGCAGGTCGTCAAGGCGGGCCTGACGCAGGTCAACCGCGGCGAGGATGCGGTGATCGCGTCCATGGAAGAGCGCATGTCCGAGCTCATGCCCGAGCTCGAGAAGCGCATCGGCTCGCTCTGGTCGCTCGCCAACATCGCCACGCTGATCGGTCTGCTCGGAACGATTTCGGGCCTGATTCGCGCCTTCGCGGCGGTCGCCTACGCGGAGCCCTCGCAGAAGTCTGCGCTGCTCTCGAAGGGCATCTCGGAGGCCATGTACAACACCGCGCTCGGCCTCGGCATCGCGGTGATCTGCATGATCTTCCACCTGATCCTTCACGGGCAGCAGAAGAAGATCAAACTCGACATGGAACGCTCGACGATGAAGCTCGAGAACCTGCTCACGCTCAAGGCCAAGCCCGAGTAAGCAGGCAAAGGTGCCATGGCGAATCTGACCCCGACGCAGCGCGCCTACATACGCAGGCGCACCAAGGTCCACGAGCCCGATCCTTCCGAGATTGCGGGCGAGCTGAACATCGTTCCGTTCCTCGACATCGTCGTGAACTTGATCATGTTCTTGCTCGCGACCAGCGAGGCCGTGCTCGCCATCGCCCAAATCGAAGCCCAGCTGCCGCAGCTCGGCGGAGGCCGCAGCACAGGGGCCGCGAAGGAGCCGGGCCTGAACCTCAACGTGACCGTCACAGACAATGGCGTGATCGTCACGGGCTCGGGCGGCAAGCTCGCGCCGGGTTGCCAGGACGTGGCCACGGGGCGTGTGCTGACCGTGCCGAAGAAGGGCAATGACTACGACTGGGCCGGTCTGACCGAGTGCGTGTCGCGCATCAAGGGCGTGCCGCAGTTCGCGGATGAGCACGAGGTGATCATCGGGGCGGACCCCATGATCCAGTACGAGCACGTGGTCGCAGCGATGGACGCCCTGCGCACCGACGGAAAGCAAGATCTGTTTCCCGATGTGCTGCTCTCTGCGGGCGTACGCTGACCAAGGAGCCGAAGGTGGCTGAAGAGAACGAGCCGGTAGCGACCGCATCTCAGGTCAAACGCATCATTCGGCGTCGGCTCGCGAAGCACGAGCCGCACGAGGAGATGGGGCTCAACATCTACCCGATGATGGACATGATGACGATTCTGCTCGTCTTCTTGATCCAGAGCTTCGCGCAGTCGAGCGCGGCCAACGTGGTCCAGAGCGAGGAGCTGCAGATCCCGAGCTCCACCGCGAAGACCGAGGTGCAGGCCGCGCTGTCCATCACGCTCTCGGCGAGCGAAATCGTCGTCGAGGGAAAGCAGGCCTTGTCGCTGCGCAACGGGCTCATCGATCCGAGCCAGAAGCAGGGAGGGGCCAACGGGTTCCTCGTGACGCCGCTGCTCAACGTGCTGCAGCAGCACCGCGATCGCCTCAAGCTCATCGCCCAGAGCCAGAACAATCGGCCCTTCCGCGGTGAGGTGCAGATCATCGCCGACAAGCGCACGCCCTACCGCACGCTGGTCGAGATCCTCTACACGATGGGTCAGGCCGAGTTCAAGGCGATGCGTTTCGTGGTGCTGAAGAACGAGTCTCCGAGCTGAGGGTCGTCAACGGCCTGCTAGGCGGCTCTTGCGATAGGCCACGCGCGCTCGGAAATCGCGGGCGAGAAGCTGTTCTGCCTCGCTCGTGTCGGGCAGCGCTGCGACGGCAGCGTAGCTCTGCTCGGCATCGTCGGGATGCCCGGAGGCGAGGGCGGATTCACCCCGCTGCACCAGGCACTCGACCCGGAGCCGACGTGTGGGCAGGCCGCGCTCGATCGCGCTCGCATACAGCGGATGGGCCAGGTCGTGGCGACCCGCGGCGTGCAGCTGCCTGGCGAGGAGATAGTCGCCGAGGCCGTCACGGCTCGATGCGCGGATCTCAGCGATGGCATGCATGGCCACCCGCGTATCCGAGCCACGACCCTGTCGACCGATGAGAAGCTCGGACACCCAACGGCGCAGGGGATCGCCTGCCGCGAGGGCCAGCAGCTTGACCTCGAGCTGCCGCAGCTCGGAGTCTGGCAGGGGCTGCGTCAACACCTCGCGGTAGACCGTCTCGGCCTGTGTGTAGTTGCCGCGCAGAAAGCTCGCATCGGCGAGGCCGAGCTTCGCTCGTGCCAGAGTGCTCGAACCCACGCGGCCTGCTCCGCCGAGGGCCTGAAGCTCCTCTTCGGCTGCTGCGACGTCTCCCGAAAACGCCAGGGTGCTCACCAGGGTGGCGCGTGTACTCGCGTCGTTGGGATCGATCTCGAGCACCGCCCTGCACTTGTCGACGGCGCGCGTGGTGTCGCCAGCCGAGAGCGCTGCGGACAGCTCCTGGCCGAGACGCTCCACCTCGTGGGGGCAGACCTGGGAGAAGATGCTCGGGCGCTCGAACCTCAACCGAGCGAGCCCCTCGGCCTGCGGGGGCAGCGGCACCCCCTCGAGGAACTGCTTCCAGCGCGCCTCGAGCTGCTTCCATGGAGCACCAAGCACTCGCGGCACGTCACCCGAGCGGTAGACGTTGCGCAGCGTCTCGGGGCCGTGCGTCTCGAGCAGGTAGCCGAGGAAGCTGCCTGCCAGCGTGTAGGCGAGGCCTTGGTTGTGGCTGAGAAACGAGGCGCCGAGCAAGGCCTCGAGCGAAGGGGCGACCTTGGCGGCGTGGGCCGCCTTGGCCCACTGATGCGCAGTGAGCTCGTCGCGCGCAATGGGCTCGAGCGCAACCGCGAGGCCCTCGACGAGCGTGGGCTCGGGGATGAGCCCACCGAGTCGGCCTGCGATGCCCAGGGGGCCCGAAGCTGCGTGACGCGCCACCACGTGCGCGAGCTCGTGGGCGAGCACGGGGTGGGGCCAGCCAGACAGGTGCAGGTAGACCTCGCGTCGCCAGGGCTTGGCGATGTACACGCGGCCGGCTCCCATCAGGGCGCGTTTTTCGCCTTGAGTGCGGAACAGGAACGCGGTGATGCGCTCGGTTTCCTTCACGCCCAGTCGCTCTTCGAGCTGGGTGACGCGGAAATCACAGTCTTCGGCGAGGCGCTGCGCTTCGTCGTCGTCGAGCTAGCGCGGGACGACCACGCGACAGCGTGCCCCATCGAGCACCCGACCGAGCTTGTGAGCGATGAACGCGCTGCTCGAACGCTCGCCGCGCTCGTAGGCGTCGAGAGAGCGCACGCTCGCGAACGCGCACAGGCCCAAGGCGAGCAGCAACACCACCGGATGCTGTGCGCCGTGGGAAAGGCGAAATCGCCCGCTCTTGCGCTCGCGGAACGCGACGATCAGGGCCCACAGCGCCGCGAAGATCGCGAGATCGGTGACACGCATGAACAACCATGCGTCGGGCACCTCGACGCGTCGGTCGTAAAAGGTGCCGGGGAAGTAGCCGAAGAAGTGGCCGAGGGCGAAGACCTGTGGCGTGGTGAAGAAGTCGGAGAGGGCGCGTCCCATGGCGGCGACCGGCAAGAGCGCCCCGCAGGTGATGGCAAGCCAGGGCCTTCGAATCACGCTGGCGAGCCCCGCGCCCACGAGGGCGGCGAGCGCGCAGCCTGCGAAGGGACCAAGCGCCATGAACGTGGCCCCGCCGAACGGATCGCAGGTCTTGATGCGCAGGGCGTTGACGGCGAGGAGCACGCAGGCGGTGAAGGGCAAGAGGCACGCGCCCAGCACGGCCTCACCGAGGAGCTGAGTCGAGCGCCGGCCCTGCTTTTGCCCTGCGAGCAGCGTCGAAGCGCCGATCGCCGACGCCCAGGGTGGGAGCACCGCACCGAGCACGAGCGCGCTCTCCGGGCCGATCGCACCGAACAGGGGCACGAAGCACAGGCCAAGCCCTAGGAGAAGCGCGAAGCCGAGGCCAAGGCGCAGCGAGCGGAGTGTGAGCAGACGTGGCACGAATCGTCAGACAGCGTGAACAGGTGGATGCGCCGCCCGAGCGATCACGCGGGCATCGGCGCTGCGGCTTCCCCTACCACGGGAGGGCGCTCGAGGGCGAGCGCCAAGACCTCGTCCACGCGCGACACTAGATGGATCGCGAGTTGCTCGCGGATCTCCTTCGGTACCTCGTCGAGATCAGGTTCGTTGCCCTTCGGCAAGATGATGTGCTTCACGCCCGCTCGGTGGGCGGCGAGGCACTTGTCTTTGATGCCGCCGACGCGCAGCACGTTGCCGCGCAGGGTGATCTCACCCGTCATCGCCACGTCCGCGCGCACCTTCACACCCGTGAGCATCGACGCGAGCGACACCAGCACCGCGATGCCCGCAGACGGGCCGTCTTTGGGGATCCCGCCGTGGGGCAGGTGAACGTGCACGTCGGTCTTGGCGAGGAAATCTGGATCGAGGCCGAAGCTGCGTGCGCGGGCGCGAACGTAGGTGAATGCGGCAGCCACCGATTCCTTCATCACGTCGCCCATCTGGCCTGTGAGGTGGATGTGGCCCTTGCCGGGCATGCGCATCGACTCGACGAACATCAGATCGCCGCCTGCGGGCGTCCACGACAGGCCCGCGGAAACGCCGAGCGCCGCGCTGCGTTCGGCCACCTCGCGCTCGTGGGGCGGTGGGCCCAGCGTGGTCTGCACGGTCTCGGGATCGCAGGTGACGTACACGTCCTCGCCCTTGGCGATGCGTACCGCCACGGCGCGACACACCGAGGCCACGCGCTGCTCGAGCGTGCGCACGCCCGCTTCGCGCGTGTAGTTGTCGACGATGAAATCGACGGCCTCAGGCCTAAAATCGAGGCGCTCGTCGGTCAGGCCGTGCTCGCTGAGCTGCTTGGGGATCAAGAACTGCCTGGCGATCGCCTTCTTCTCCTCGCGCGTGTAGCCGGGGATCTCGATGGCTTCCATACGATCGAGCAGCGGGCCGGGGATCGTGTCTCGGCGGTTGGCGGTCGCGATGAACAACACCTGAGACAGGTCGACGGGGACCTCGAGGTAGTGATCGACGAAGGCGTTGTTCTGCTCGGGATCCAGCACTTCGAGCAGCGCGCTCGCGGGATCGCCGCGGTTGTCTTTGCCCAGCTTGTCGATCTCGTCGAGCACGATCACAGGATTGCGCGCCCCCGCCTTCTTGAGCGCGCCGATGATGCGCCCGGGGAACGAGCCCACGTAGGTGCGGCGATGACCGCGGATCTCGGCTTCGTCGACCACGCCGCCCAGGGACACGCGCACGAATTGCCTGCCCGTGGCCCGCGCGATGGAGCGTCCCAATGACGTCTTGCCCACGCCAGGCGGGCCGATGAAGCACAGGATGGGCCCGCGCTGCGACATGCGCAGCTTGCGCACGGCGATGAACTCGATGATGCGCCGCTTGGCGCGATCGAGGCCGTGGTGGTCTTCGTCGAGCACCCGTCGTACCTCACCGACGTCGAGGCGATCGGGCGTCGATTTGCTCCAGGGCAAGTCTGCGAGCCACTCGACGTAGGTGCGCGCGACTTGGTATTCGGCGCCGCTCGGCGCCATCGTGCGCATGCGACCGAGCTGCTTCTTCGCGGCTCGCTCCGCTTCCAACGGAAGCTCGGCGCGAGAGATGCGATCTCGAAGCTGCTCGAGCTCGTCCTCGTCCTCTTCGCCTTCGCCGAGCTCGCGGCGGATGGCGCGGGCCTGCTGACGCAGCAGAAACTCGCGCTGCGAGCGCGACATCTCCTCCTGCACCATGGTCGAGATCTCCTGTTTGACCCGGTAGACCTCGGACTGTCGGTTGAGCAGATCGACCACGCGGCGCAGTCGCTCGCGCACGTCGAGCAGCTCGAGCACGGTCTGCTTCTGAGCCGTGGCGATGGGCAGGTTCGACGCGACGAGATCGGCGAGCGCACCCGCTTCCTGCACGTTGTCGAGGGCGTGGGCGGCCTCGCGTGGCAGCTGGGGCAGAAGCGTCATCAGCTTCCGGGCCGACTCGCGCAGATGCACCATCAGAGCCTCGATTTCGACGTCCCGCTCGGGCTTCTCGATGATGCGCTCGATGCGCGCTCGCACGACGGGACGTGTTTCGAGCTCCTCCAGGATCCGCATGCGCGCCACACCCTGCAGCACCACGCTGTAGTTGCCCGAGCTGAGGCGGATCACCTTCAGGATGCGCGCCACGGTGCCCACTGGGTACAGCTCGCGAAAGCCCGGATCTTCGGTGTCTGCCGCTCGTTGCGCGACGACGCCGATGGTCGGTCTGTCACCTCCGAAGGCCTCTTCGATCAGGCGAACAGAGCGTGGTCTCCCCACGTTGACGGGCACCACCGACGCTGGGAAGAGCACGGAGTTGCGCAACGGCAGAATGGGCAGGGCTTCGGGCGGTTTCGGCGGCAGGATCGAGTCGGTCATCGCGAATACGACTAGTGTCCTCCACTGCGCGCTGGCTTACCAGAGTTCTGCGGCGTTCTGACGACGCGCTTGGCGTGCCTCTCGCCGTGTAGTAAGTAGTTTGGCGATTTCGAACCCGTGTGAGAGCGTATCGTACACATGGGTGGCTCGTGAAGGCACACGCGCAGCAGGGCAGTCCAGGTCGTCTGCGCGGTGCTCCAATCGGAGGGATATGTTGGCGCTTCGAAACGCGATGCTCGTGACTGCTCCGCTGCTCAGTGCAGGGTGCAACGCTGCTTTCTGGGGCAACTTGGGCGTTCTGTGCGTCACCGTGGCGATCTTCCTCGGCACCGTGTTCTTGAGCCGCAACAGCGAGTCCACGCGCAGCGCGACGCGCTCCACGGCTCCGACGACCACGACGCGCTCCTAAGGGCCCATGGCCGCGCCCGCGATCGAGGCGAGCTTCCGCAGTTTGGATGAGCTCACTCTGGCCGACCTGGAGGCCATCCGCCTGCTGCTCCGCGGCGGTTCGGTGATCGATTGGCATCGGCTCAACTTCGACTCGCGCGAAGACGTCCTGCGTTTCACCGCGGTGCAGGAGATCCAGCTCGACGATCCCGCGGACGTGGCGCGCGTCGAGGCCGTGAAGAACGCCGCCATCAGCTACCTGCGCCGCAACTTCGACTTCCCGGTGCCGAAGCCCGTGGCACGGGCCGACCTGCCGCAGCTCGTGGAGCTCGCCTCCTCGCGCGGCCATCGTCAGCTGTGTGCCTGCACGATCCTGAAGGTGATGCACATCATCCACCACTTGGATGCGCGCGAGCTTCTGTTCATGTTGCCCGTGTCCGACCAAGAAGTGTTTCACCTGGTGGAAGAGAAGGTCTACCGCGTGATCGGCGGCATGCTGGCGCGTGGCTTTCCCATCCTGGAGTTCATCGGCGGCCGCAAGAACAAAGACTCGCTCTACACGAAGCTGCTCTCGAAGCGCGAGACCGTCGCGGCGCAGATCTACGACAAGCTGCGCTTTCGCATCGTGACGCGGACGCCCGAGGACATCTGGCCGACGCTGAACTACCTCATGCAGCGGGTCTTCCCCTTCAACTACGTCATCCCGCGGCAGTCGACCAACTCGATGTTCGACTTCAAGGATTACTGCGAGCGCCACCCGCATCTTTCGAAGATGCTGCCGCGCGTGCAGCTGAACCCCGACTTCGAGCGCCACCTCGAGCAAGACGAGAACCGCTTCAGCTCCCAGGATTACCGCGTGGTGCACTTCGTGGTCGACATGCCGATTCGACTGCCGCGCAGCATGCTCGAGCAGGTGCCGCCGGCGGGCTGGTCGCTCGGGCCCGTGATCTTCGTGCAGGCCGAGTTTCAGATCATCGATCGTGAGACCGAGCAGCATAACGAGCTCGGTGCGGCGAGCCACAACCTCTACAAGCAGCGTCAACGCCAGGCGGTCATGCGTCGCCTCAAGCTCGGGCTCGAGGAGGCGCGCAACGCCCATGAGGACGAGGCTCGCGAAGCTTACGAGGACGAGGTGCGCAACGGTTTGCTCGAGGATGCGCGCGACGACGAGGACGGCTGATCAGAAGCGGCGGATGATGCGCACCGTGGCGCCCGGCTCGACGAAGACGTCGACCGTGTGCATCGCCCCATCCGGCGTGCGCAGCCCGACGCGATGGGGGCCGGCCTCGACTTTGAGCGCTCGCACGGGTGTGTCGCGTCCCGTGTCGACGTCGTCGATGAATACGTGCGACCAGGGCAGGGTGCTGATCAAGAGCTCACCCTGGGTCGTCTCGGCGGCAGGGCCTTCCGGGGTAGCGCTCACGGCGGGGTCGACGGTGGCGGCCCCCGCTTCGTCCTTCGCGCTTTCGTCGCGCTCCTTCACCCGCCGCGGCTCGCGGTCACGCCCGTTGGCCGGGGCGCGCGGTTGGCGCAGGGCTTCGGTCGTCGGTACCACGTGCTTCGGTTCGATCACCGGCGCGATCGGCAAGAGCCTCGGTTTCGGCTTTTCGCGCTCGAGCACCAGGCTGACCGGGATCACCTCGCCTGCGTCCAGGTGGATTTTGCGCTCGGCGAGCTCATAGCCCTGAGCCTCGATCTGGATCGTGTGTGCGCCGGGCTCGAGATCTTGGACGCGCACTGGCGGGTTGCCACGCACGACGCCGTCCACGCGCACCAGGGCGCCGGCGGCGCCGACCGCGGCGATCTCGAGCGTGCCCGTCTTGGTCTGAACGGCCTTGGCGACGACGTACCCAAACGCGACCAACGCGGCCGACAGCAGCGCGAGCAGGGCCATTTGCGTGCGCCGCGTGGGAGCCCTGAGCAGGGCCTCCGAGGTGACTTCTGCTGCATGGAAGACCGGCAGCGTCATCGTCGGCACGTCACGTGGATTCGTGATCTCGGCGTACAGGTCGTGGCCGTCTGGACCGCCGATGCGCTGATAGGTGCCGCTCGAGCTGACGTGGCGAGACGGAGGCGTGGAGGGGCGGGTGCTCGGTAGCTCGGGCGTAGGCCTTTGCACGTGGCTCGGCGACCAGGCGCCTCCGCGCATGATCACGTCAGAGATCTGAGGCTTGCGCTCGGACTCAGGAAGCGCGAGCAGGGCGTCCGGCTCGCTCTCGATCTCGCGAATCTCGTCGAGCTCGTCTGCGCTGAAGAAGATCTGTGTCTTCTCGTCGTGGAGGTCGTCGTCCCGACTCAGCTCTTCGATCTGGGCCTGGGTGAGCTGACTGCGCTTCGTGACGGGCTCGCTGGAGGCGGCCGCCCCCCCGTGACCTGCCGCGGCTTGCTCGCCGCTCGTCGACAGAGCCTCCGTCGAGAGCGCTGGCAGCGCGGCGCCGCGCACGAGCTTGCCTTCCTGCAGCATGTCGGAGAACACGGCGAGGCGCTGCTTCTCGCGCGCGACCTCGTAGCTGAAGGCCTGGCGCATCACCGCCCCGACGTCGGCTTCGTCGAAACCCGGGTACAGGGCGGCCAGCATGTCTTCGAGTGCGCGCTGCAGCGCCTCGGCGCTCTGGTAGCGATCCTCGACCTCGCGCGCGAGGGCCTTGAGCACGATGGCGTCGAGCTCCGGGGGGATCGCGGGCGCCTTCACCGACGGAGGCAGCACGTTGGCGTCGCGCACCTGCTCGAGCGTGGCGAAGTCGGTCTCGCCGTAGAACAGCCGAGTGCCCGTCAGCGCCTCGTGAATGCAGATGCCCATGGCGAAGACGTCCGACCGGTGATCGATCGGCAGGCCACGGATCATCTCGGGGCTCATGTAGCCGAACTTGCCCTTCAGGATGCCAGCCTGCGTCTTTTGGCTCTGCGAGGCAGCGCGCGCGACGCCGAAGTCGATGAGCTTCACCTGGCCGGAGTACCCGACGATGACGTTCTGGGGCGAGACGTCGCGGTGAATGATGTTGAGCGGCTGACCCGTCGCGTCGCGCTTGAAGTGGGCGTAATGGAGGGCGGCGCAGGCCTTGGCCGCGATGAAAGCCGCCATTGGCGGCGGCATGGGCACGCCCGCCTTCTTGAAGCGGTTGATCACCTTGAGCAGGTCGCGACCCCACAGAAACTGCATCGCGATGTAGTGGTCATCGCCGACGCGACCCAGCTCGTAGATGCGACAGATGTTCGGGTGGTTGAGCTGCCCGGCGAGGCGAGCCTCGTCGATGAACATGCCGATGAACTCGTGGTCCTCCGCGATGTTCGGCAGGATTCGCTTCACCGCCACGATCTGGTCGATGCGCTGGGCCCCTTCAGGCAGCGCCTTGAATACCTCGGCCATGCCCCCGACGCTGACGCGTTGGAGGAGCAGGTACTTACCGAAGGGTACGATACGTCCCTTCGCGGCGGCTGCCGCTTCTGCGAGGGCCTCGGAGTTCATGGAAGCGCGGTTTATATCGCACACTTTGCCGCATTTCTACGCGGGTTCGTCTGCGTTTTCCGGGAGCACAACCACGTTCACGCACGTTTGACTACGGTGTGCGTACGCGTGATTAGGCTGCCTGCCGGTCGGGCTAGTCCCGCCAAGTTATGGAGAAATCCTCGTTGGTCAGCCAAAAGCCGTCGCTCTCGCCGGGGGGATGCAGCGCGGTGATGTCGCAGTCGACCATGCGGTCTCCGTCGAACAGGGGTGCGATCTCGGCCACACGCCAGATCTCGCCCTTGCCCGTGACGTCGCTGAAGGCGGTCATTTCGGGCTTGAGGTCGAAGCTCCCGCGCAGCTTGCGGTCACAGTAGATGTTGACGAGCGCGCGCGTGGCCTGTGCCTTGTCCGATTGATGCACGACGCCCACCTGGAAGCGTTCGTCGGGGCGCGGATTGTCGAGGTTGATGTTCTCGGGCAGATAGGTGCGCGTGACGTTCTGGTTGTCGATGTCGATGCGCGGATTGAGGCAGTTGCCGCGCATGCGGTGCACCGCATCGATGCCGGGATCGATGCCGGCCAAGCATAGATTCACGTCGTCGGTCGGCGGATGGCCCCAGATGCCGCCCGGAAAGCAGCGCTCGTAGTAGCAGTCGTTCGCTGCGCTCCACGCGCTCGTCTGGTCTTTCATCGCGAGGTGGAGATCGAGATCGACCGGGTTCTGCTTCGAGGTCGGCCCTGTCTTGTCCCAGCACAGCTCGACGCGCAGGCCAGGGGCCCCCACGTCCACCGGGAACGTGCAACCGAGCTTCTCGCCCGCTGTGGTCTCTACTTCGAGGCTCACGAGGTATTGGCCGCTGAGCGTGAAGCGTGCCGTCATCTTGCGGCTCGTGGCGTTGTTGACGACGTAGCTGAGCTGCCCGTTCTCCGGCGTCGCCTCGGAGCCGTCGATCTGCTGAAAGAGCTTGTCGCAGGGTGAGCCCGAGACCGACCAGCGATAGCTCTTCACGTCGTCGCCCGTGTAGAACGAAAGCGCGTCGAGCTCGTAGCTGGCAAAGGGCGTGGCGAGGGGCACGCGCGAATCGCCCGCGCCCGGACAATCTAGAAACACGTCGCAGTCTTCGAGCTCGTCGATGCAGCCGTTGCAGTCGTTGTCGAGCTGATCGCAGACTTCCTCGCTCGGGAAGATCCCCGCTTCGCAGTCGCCCCAGCCCGAGAACTCGAACTGCACCACGCAGGCCTGGGTTCCCATGGTGCAGGCGCCCGTCATGGCGCGTCCCGGCGGGCCCTTGAAGCAGGTCTGTACGTCGCCGGCTTCGCAGGGACAGCCCTCGTCGATCTGACCGTTGCAGTTGTTGTCGAAGCCGTCGCACAGCCCCGCTC
>CAYNOM010000030.1:15461-20854 GCA_964398415.1 uncultured Polyangiales bacterium
CGAACTCCGAGGGTGCGGCGAGCGACATGCAGCCGTCTGGCACGATGCGCGAGGCATCGCAGCGCTTCAGGTCGACGTTGCCTGCGTCGCCTGTGTCGCCCGCGTCACGCGGGGAGGGGCCGGCATCGGCGAGGCCGCCGTCGCTGCGCGCCGACTTCGGATCGCCTCCGCTGCAGCCGAACAGCAACACGAGTGAGCACGGCAAGATGATGCGGTACAACGTCGACCCCCCCAATGAATTGCAGGGGACACGCGGGCTCGCGTCAACGTCGGATCACGAATTCGATGGCGCGGCTGCCCACGTTGTGCGCGGCGTCGGTGGCCCGCACGGAGGCGATGTGGGTGCCGGCGGCGAGCTCGCCTACCTCGACCGCGAAGCGCTCGTCGGCCGTGTCGAGCAGGTCGTCGAGGGGATAGAACGGTTTGTGGGGCCCTCCATCGAGGGACACCTCGAGACTGCTCACAGGACCTACGCTGTCGATCACCCGGCCCGTCAGCTTGCCCTGGGAGAAGGCGAGCTCGCTGATCACGGGCGCGTGGTTGTCGACGAGCAGGGGGCCCGAGGTGGCGTGCATCGAGCGCGCGTAGGGAACCGGATTGTCGTACTCGTCGGAAGCCTCGACCCGCACACGGTAGTAGCCGTCTGGAATCGCTTGGGTATCCCATGAATATTCGGCCTGATCGAGCTCGTCGTGCTCGCGCAGCATCGGCAGAAAGCTCGCCTGTTCGTCGCGGCGATAGAAGAGCCGGAAGCGCAGTCGGTCTTCGTCGGGGTTGTCTACGTCCCAGGTGAGGCTGACGACGGTCGTTCGGGGTGCTCGAGTCTTCGGGCTCGAGTCTTTGGAGTCATTGGCTTTGGCAGGCTTCACGCGCACGTTGCGCACGCGGGCAGGCCGATTGTGCGGGAGGTAGTAGGCGTGCAAGGCGTAGAGCTCGGCGTCGTCGCTGAAAAGCGAGGCGCGAAGCTGCAAGAAGCGGCCACCCGGGCTGCGGATGGGCCCTCGCTGCTCGAGGGCGGCTGACCACGCAGACCAGCCGTCGTCGGGCGTCTCGGTGTCTCCCGAGCGCGTTTGCACGCGCACCTTGCCGCGAGCGCGAAAGTCGAGCTCGCCCCAGCGGGCGGGCGCCTTCGCATCGAGGACGGCGCTCGTCCACGTGCCCACCTCTGCCTTCGGCACCACCTCGTAGACGGCGACGCCGTCGGAGCTGACGAAGAAGGGCGAGGTGCTCGACAGCCCGAGGCTGATGATCTGGCGCTCGTCGACGTCGCTGAAGGTCGCGCGCGCGCCGTCGAGGCCCACGCGCACGATGCGACCGTTTTCGGCCAGACCCGCGAGCACGGCGTCGCCACCGCGATCGATCTCGACCGCGCTGATGTGCGCATCGCTCGACGCGTACAGCTCGTCGACCCGCCCGTCGGGGTGCATCACGAACAGCTTGCCCTTGCCGGGCTTCGGCCGCTTGAGCCTTGCCGGATTGCTCTTCGAGGGATCGCTGGCGATGGGCGGTGGATCAGTGAACTCGTTGGCCGCGACGGCGATGAGCCCCGCTGCGAACGACAGCGCCGTCAGCTCTTGCCCCTCGAAGTCGTAGAGCACGCGAGCGCCGTCGATGCCTACGCGCACGAGACGCGCGCCGTGGCTCGTGCCCGCGTAGACACGCCCCTCGGCATCGACCGCGGCGCACAACAGGTGCTCAGCCACGTCGTCGTGCTCGAGCTTGGCCGTGCCGCGCTCGTCGATGGCGAAGAGCTTGCCTTCCGGGCCGGTGGCGGCGTGCAACAGCCTACGCTTCGCATCGTAGGCGAGGCCCCACACGTGCTCGGCGCCCTCGAGCTTCACGAGCTCTTTCACGCTGCCTTTCTGATCGATGGCGAAGATCTTCCCGCCTGGCAGCGTGCCTGCGTACAAGGTGTCGCCCGCGAGCACGAGCGAGGTGACCACGGCCGCGCCCGTTTCAGCGAAGACGCTCGCACCCTTCTGGTCGACGCGCTGGATCACGCCGTCGTGGCCTGTTCCCACGTAGAGCGCGCCATCTTTCCCCCGTACTGCGGCGTAGGCCACGCTGGCGGCCTCGATCGCGATGCGCTCGGTTTGGATGCCGCGGGTGAGCTTGCCACTGTCCCACGCGATCGTGCCCTCGAGCTTGCCCTTCTCGAACGTCTCGTGCGTTTCGAGCTCGAAGCGTTGGGTCGAGACCGCAAGCGCCAGGGTGGGCACGAGACAGCCGAGGCCCCACATCACAAGTGCGCGCTTCATCGCTTCTCCGTTCGTACCGATACCGAAAGCTTGCCTTGGCCGCGCACGATGGCGCCCATCGGGATGGCGATGCGCGACTGATTGACGAAGGCTTCGCCGCGTCCGCTGTCGGTCTCGCCGAGCAGGGTGTCAAAGGCCGAGCTTGGCAGGCTCTTCACGACATGACTGCCGAGACTGAGACCCCGGCTCTTCTGCAGCACGCTCACCACGAGTGATGTGCTTGGATAACCAGATTTCACGATGCCGAGCAGATCGTCGAGGTTGCGCGGGACCGGCTGTTCCATGCGAGCGCTGTCTCCCGCGAGCAGCTCGAGATCGATGCTCTGCCCCGCGAGCGCCTCGGGGATGTCGACTTCCACGATGCGTTGTTCTACTTCGCCTGCGTAACGCTGCAGCGTGAGTACGATGCGTGCCTTGTCACCGGGGTCGACCTCTTGCGTGGCGAGACGTGCGCCGAGCAGCTCGACGACATCGCGTCCGAGCCGCGCATCGATCTCGATCTCGATGCGCTCGACCACCGCCTCCTCGAAGGGGTTGCCGTAGGCGGCTTCGAGCAGGCTGAACAGGCGCAGGCTCGCCAGCGCACCGAGCTGCGCGACGCCGGTGGGAGAGAATCCCTCGTCGACCACGCGCTGCACACCGTGGCCGCGCAGGTGCACCGCGGTCGTCGCGCTAAACATCATGTCGGTGTGGTCGTTGAGGCTTGCGCCGAGGGCGCTGCTGACGGCCGAGAGCGTGAGGGCAGGCGTGAGCAGCCGATGGCTCACCACTTCCACGTTCCACAGAGTGCGTGGCATGCCTTCGATGCCGCGCAGCCGAATGCGCACCGGAATCGTGGGCGCGGGCGTGTCGGCATCGATCACGATGGCCGCTTGGCGGTCGTGGATCAACGCCCCGCGGGGCGAGATGGCCTCGCCGATCTTGAACGACGAGCGCTCGCTGGCGAGCACGTGCAGCACGCGCGAGGTGGCTGCAGGCAAGGTGATCTCGCCCGCGCCGAGCATCGGGTGACCGAAGGCCACGGCGCGCTTGCCCTCGACGTAGGTGACCGTTCCGAGACTCGTGGCTTGGATGTCGCCCCGCAGAAGCTGCACCGCGATCGAGCCGCCGTCGACGTACTTGCCAGGATCGGCAGCGCGCCCCGCTCCTGATGCGCCACCGGCCTGCACCACTTCGAGGCCAAGCGGTGCGAGCTTCTCCTCCAGCATCGCCACCACGGCAGGCGGCATGCCGCCGACCATCAACGGCGTGGCGGCGGGCACGAGCCCCTGGGTGGGACGCGGATGGCGCTCGACATGGCTGCTCAGCGCGAAGAAGGCATCGCGCGGCTCACGTCCCAGGAACGCATCGCGAGGCGCCGCACGGCGCGCCGGCTTCTCGCTGACGTTGAGCGGGGAAGCTATCGGGATCTTCTTCAGGCCCTGGGGGCGGTTCATCTCGCGCAACATGTTGGCGATGGGCGTGACGCCCGCGATCGGGTCTTTGCCGAAGTTCCAGCCGTAGGCGTAGGCTCCGATCATGCGCCCGTCCAGATAGACGGGGCTGCCGCTCATGCCCGCGACCGAGCCCGCGTGATCGAGCAGCGGATGGGGCGTGCGGATGAGGATTAACGCCTGATCGGGCCGGAAGTTCTCGAGCACGTCGATCACTTCCACGTCGAAGCGCTGAGGCTCGGTGCCGGCGAATACGGTCAGCCCGTGGCCGCGCATCCCGGCGCGCACCTCGGACACATCCATGAACGGGCTGCTGTTCGGTGCGGCTGCAGCGAGCAACGTCAGACAACAGCTTGCGGTCAACATGACCGCGGAGGCGTTCCACTTCGGCGGGCGAATCACGGTGTGGCGCTATTCTGCCACGCCTACTTCGTTCGACAGTGCGCTGTGTGGGGTCGCCGGGCGCTTTGCCATCAACCAGGGTGACAGGGTGTCCATGCTGAGCGGCTTCTCGACGCAGGCGGCTGCCCCGGCCGCGCGGGCCGCCTCGCACACCGCGCGCTCTGCGCCGGTGGCCATGACGACGATCGCCGCGTCGGGTCTCCGCTCGCGCAAAAGACGGGTCACCTCGACCCCAGCGCGACCGGGCAGATCTTGGCTGACGAGGATCAGATCCACGGACCATTCGCTGACCAGGGCGAGCGCCCCGTCCCCAGAGCTCGTGCCCACCACGCGATGCCCGCGCAGCCTGAGCGTACGCGCCACCTGCGCTTGCACGTCAGGATCGGCTTCTACCACCAACACGGAACACGCGTTGGGCAGCCACGACGTCGTCGTCGGGCTGTCGACCCGTCGGCCCGCTGGCACACGCGCGCGCTGCGCTTTGGCTGTCGTTTGGCTCATGACGACGCTACTGGCTTCCCCGGCTAGCCATCCTAGGGGGCAGTCTGCGCCTGCGCAACCCCTCGTATGGGCTTGTGTGGCCCACGCTACTGCCCTGTTCCAGCTTGTGCGAGCCAGTTGGTGTGGGTAGCCACATCTATGCTGAGAGCTTACGCACGGCTCGCTCAGCGCAGGCGAATCGCCAGGGTCTTGTGCTCCCCTTCGACGACCGTGACGCGGTGGACCTGCGTCGCGCCATCGACGCGGTAAACCGTCACCACATGGGCACCCGGATTGACCCACTGATCGAGGTCGAGGTCGTTGACGTACAGCCGCTGCTTGTCGAGCAGCACGCGATCCTGGGGACCCAGGCCCTCGATGCTCACGCGCAGGCGGGGGATGCGCTGCTCGATGTGAGCGATCTGGCCCTGTACGGCTGTGCGGTGCGCGCGCGTGATGGACGGGTCTTCGAGGCGCAGGAAGCGATGGTAGTTGGCATGGCTCTCGAGCATGTGTCCGGTGCGGAGCTGGGCTCCGGCCAGGTTGAACAGCACTGCGGCGCGTGGCGCAAGCGCGTAGGCCTGGGCGAACGCAAGGGCCGCTGCGTCCCAGCCGCCACGTCGTGCATGCTCGAGGCCTGCGTCGAAGTGCCGACGGGCCTGTTCGAGCTCGTCTGGGCTCTGGGCGTGGCTCGAGCCCGCTGGAGCGAACGCGAGCAAAAGCCACAGGGCGGCTCCTCCGAGTCTCGTGCGCGAACGCGGTCGCATGCGGGGCACACGTTAGTCCGAGCGTGCGCGGTTCGAAAGCAACTGGCAGCGCG
>CAYNOM010000031.1:0-20621 GCA_964398415.1 uncultured Polyangiales bacterium
TTCGCGATGATCGCAGCCTTCGGCAGGCCGGTGGTGCCGGAGGTGTAGATGTAACACATGCGCTCCGCCGTATCGGGCTCACCCACGCCCGTCGGCGCGAGCTTCGATGTCGCGGAAAGGGTCTCGTTGATGCGCTCGAAACCGGCGGGCAAGGGGCCGCCGTCGTGGTCGACGTGGCAAAACACGCGACCCTCGACGCCCACGAGCGACCCACGCACCTCGGACACGCTCTGCACATGCTCGGAGCCGACGAGCACGGCCTTGGGCTTTGCCACGTTGATGGCGTGGGTCAGGCCCGCGCCGGTGATGTTCGTGTTGATCAGCGCGCTCACCGCGCGCAGCTTGTTCAACCCCAGGATCGAGAACAGGAAATCGGGGCGGTTGTCGAGCATCAACGCGACGACGTCGCCCTTGCCGACGCCATGGCTGCGAAAGAAGTTGGCGTACTGGTTCGCGCGCTCATCGAGCTCACGAAAGGTGTAGCGCTCGTCGAGGTACAGAAGGGCGAGGCCATTCGGATCTTCGGCGACGCGCTCGTCGAGCAGGCGGGCGGCACTGAAGGGCTTGCCCGGCATGAAGCGCCCCACGTGCTTGAACATCCGCCACTGACACCGCATCTCGATCCAGCCGGACCGCGCCTTGTCGAGCACTCCCATCCGCCGTTCCCTCCTGCAATTCCAAGGGTTTTCCCGTAGAAAACTGCTCCGCCGCGCATCCTGGCACCGCGCACGGATTTCGACAAGCGGCGCGGCCTTACCTTCGGCGAGGCGCGAAGGCGGTGCCGAGCACGAACGCCTCGCGCAGGGCCCTCTTGTCGCGCAGCACCGCGCCGACGGTCTCCCGCCGGGCCCCCTCTCGGCCGGACTGCGCAGGTGCGAGCTTCTGGTAGACGTCGGGCACGGTCTCCAAGGTGCCTGCCCCGCGGATCGAGCGTCGAAGCGTCTGAGCCACGAGGCCGCGGGCTTTGGCGTTGGCCTGCACGGCGAGCTGAGCCGCTGCGATCACGATGCGCGGCGTGGCGTGGACGGGCTGCCCCGCAGCGAGTCGCTTCGCCGCCGACTCGGCCGTGCTGTGCTCGGCGTGCAGATAACCAAAGCCTGGCACGTCGAGCCAGGTGTCGTCGCCCAGGGCCGCGTGAGGATCATCGAGCATGCGCTCGAGCAACTCGGACAGGCGCGCCAGCATGAAGCTGAGCGGAATGCGCGCCGCGGCGCCGTCGTCGAACGGCAGATAGAGCGACTCCTTGGGGCCCGAGAGGCCGTCGAAGCGGGCGCGCAGTTTTCGCTCCTCCGCGTGCAGGCCGAGGCGGGTGAGCACGGCGAGCCCCGTCTGCACGCGCAGCTCGGAAGGCGGCAGCCCGTGCAAGAAGCGCCCGCGCGAATAGCCGATCAACAGTTGCATCGGCTCACCTTTGCGGGCCAGCGTGTCCACGAGCCACGCCACGTAGGCGGGCCCGAGACAAAACGCGGCGAAGGCGTCCGCGAAGAGCTCGGGCAGCCAGACCCCGAAGGCTGCGCTGGCGGTCTCCGGATCATAGCCTGCGTGCGACGGCGGCAGCATCAGGGCCGGCGGTAGCCCCAAGTCCTCGTAGTGCTCGCCTGCCCAGCCGGGCACGTCGAGCAGCATGCGGCGTCCCACGACGCGACCCAGCATCACCCAGCGCTCGGGGGCGTCGCCGAGCTCGCGCGGCACAACGACCGGTGCGATGGGGGTCCGCGCAAAGGCCGCCTCCAGCCGCTCTCCGTCGACGTCGACCAGGGCGAGCGAGCGACGGCGCATCACCACCATGCCCTCGCCGTTGGCATTGTCGTAGATGGGCTGGGCGAGCGCATCGATGCAGGCATCGACATCGGCGAGCATGCCCGCGAGCACAGGATCGCGACGCTGCTCGGCCGCGAGGCGCAAGAGAGCGGTGGTGCGCGCAGCCTCGTCGACCCGCTCGGGAAGGGAGACGAGCGCAGCCGCCTGCCCTCGCTTCGCCAGCACGAGCGTGCGGCGCAGGGGCCCCACGCCCGCCTCGAGCAACCCGACGAGTGAAGCGCCCGACACCGCCGCCTCGAGCCGTGGCACGAGCTGATCCGCCTCGGCGAGCTGCTTGTCGGCGGCGGCCAGCGCCTCGTTGACACGCGTGCTCGCCGATCGCGGCGCGCGCCCTTTCCGAGGGCTCGGGGCGGTTTTGGGCGTGAAGGTGCCCGTGGGCGCGGGACGAGGCGCCTCTTTCGGCCGCGGTGCGGCCGTGGGCTCGCCGTCGGTCTTCTCGGACGAGAGGCGCACCCACTCGCCCGTCAGCAAGAAGATGACCAGGCGCAGCAGAAAGCCGAGCAGCGTCATCAGCGCATTCACGTGGAGCCCTCCGGGTCGTCGGGCTCGCTGGGCGCTTTCTGAGTCGCGGGGCTCGCGGCCTGAGCTGGGCGACGCACGAGGGGCATCGGCTTCAGTCGAGCGAGCGGCCCCTCACCCGGCCTGGCGATGAGCTCGGCCACGATGAGGCGCCGCAGAAGCGCTCTACGATCACGCACTGAATCGGCGAGGGCCATGGCCGCTCACTTGTTGGGGTCGATGCGACCGATGGACTGGCGCATTTCGGTGTCGGCCACGACGTTGCGCATCTGGTAGTAGTCGAGCACCCCGAGCCTGCCCGCGCGTAGCGCCTCGGCCATGGCCATCGGGATCATCGACTCGCTCTCGACGAGCTTGGCCCGCATTTCCTCCACACGCGCCTTCATCTCTTGCTCGGCCGCCACGGCCAGGGCGCGACGGCTCTCGGCGTGGGCCTGCGCGATCTGTTTGTCGGCGTCGGCTTTCTCGGTGAGCAGCTTGGCGCCCACGTTGGCCCCCACGTCGATGTCGGCGATGTCGATCGAGAGGATCTCGAAGGCGGTGCCGCTGTCGAGTCCGCGACCAAGCACGTTCTTCGAGATGCGGTCGGGGTTTTCGAGCACCTGCTCGTAGCTCAGGGCCGAGCCGATGGTGGAGACGATACCCTCGCCGACGCGCGCGACGACGGTCTCTTCGGTCGCGCCTCCCACCAGGCGATTGATGCTCGAGCGCACCGTGATGCGCACCACCACCTGCAGCTGAATGCCGTCCTTGGCGACCGCAGAGATCTTCGGGGTGGTGATGACGCGCGGATTGACGCTCGTTTGAACGGCCTCGAACACGTCACGTCCGGCGAGGTCGATGGCCGCCGCCTGCTGGAAGGCCAGGTTGATCCCCGCCTTGTCGGCGCTGATCAGCGCATTGACCACGCGCCCCACGTTGCCACCGGCCAGATAGTGTGACTCGAGCAGGTCGACCGACAGATCGATCCCTGCCTTCATGGCCGTGATGCGCGGGTTGACCACGGCAGCCGGCGGCACGCGCCGCAAACGCATGGCGACCAGCGTCATCAAACCGACGTAGCAACCACTCGACCAGGCGGCGATCCAGAGCTGCAGCGGAACCAGCCAGAGGATGAAGCTGCCCCCGATGATGACCGTCACGAAGAGCAGAAAAAATGCAATCAGTGGAGACACGTCCATGGTGGGCTCTCTCTCGTTGTTCGGCCGCGCTCGCGCGGCTCAGCTCTCGGTTGCTTTCGGGTCCGCGCGCACGACCACGCGCATGCCCTCCACGTCGATGACGCGCACGGGGCTTCCCGCCTCGATGTAGGCCCCCTCGGTCACCACGTCGACGCGCTCGTCGCCGAAACGCGCGATGCCCGCGGGCCTCAAGTCGCTCTCGGCCACGCCGCGCTGTCCGACGCGCTTCGAGGCGTCGGGGGCCGACATGAAGCCTTCTTTGCGGCTCGTCGCGCTCTCGAGCACCAGGCGCCGGCCCGCCGTCGTGCGCGGCAAGAAGCGAAGCGCGATCAACATGAGCACGATCGTGCTGAGGAAGGCCCAGGTCACGCGGGTCAGGGGCTCGACGAAGGCGCCCGTCTTCAGCGTCACGTCGAGCGGCAGCCCGATCAGTGTCAGCACGAGCGCCGCAAACAGGCACAAGATGCCGGCGATGCCCGCGATGCCGAAGCCGGGGATCAGAAACACCTCGGCCGCGAGCAGACCAAGCCCCACCGTGAACAGGATCAGCTCCTCGAGGCCAGCCAGGTTCACGAGGAGGTGGCCGCCGAAGAACAGCACGAGACACAGCGCGCCGAGGATGCCTGGAATGCCAAAGCCAGGCGTGTAGAGCTCGATCAGAATGCCGAGCGTGCCAAGGCTCATGAGCAGCCCGCTCACGACCGGGTCGGTCAGAAAGCGCACGATCTTCTCGGCCCAGTTCTCGGCCGTGTCCTCGAGGGTCGGCGCTTCGAAGGCGAGGCTCGTCAGCAGCTCGGGCACGTCCTTCGCCGAGAGATCGGCGATCTTCGCGGACAGCGCGGCTTCGTTGTCGAGGGTCAAGAGCTTGCCCGCTCGGGTGATGCCCTCGATCTCGACGCTCGCGTCGACCATCGCCTCGGCCACATCCCCGCGCCGCCCCTTCGCCTCTGCGGTCGTGCGCATCTCCGTACGGAAGTAGGAGACCATCTTCTCTTCGACGGGCTTGGCCCCTCCCTCTCCGAGCTGGATCGGTGTGGCGGCGCCGATGCTCGCCCCCGGGGCCACCGCGATGACGTCACAGGCGAGAGAGATCAGGGCGCCGGCGCTGATGGCGCGCGGATGCACGAAGGCGACCGTCTTCACCTTGCTGTCGAGCAGCGCATCTCGAATCTGGATCGCCGCATCGACGCGCCCGCCCAGCGTGTTGACGTCGAGCAGGATGAGATCGGCATCTTTGCTCTCTTTGAGCACACGCTGCACGAACGCCGACAGGCCGAGGTCGATCGTGCCTTCGATCGGGATGCGCACGACCTTGCCGGCCTTGCCCTGACCCAAGGTGAGATCGCGCGCGGCGTCGCCCGCGTGGGCGCTCGGCCGCGGCGTGTAGGCCCGGTCGTCTTCGGTGGTCTTGTCCTTGGTCTCGGCCGTGCCGGCATCGGGCACCTGGGCGCGCACCACGTACAACACGAGCGCCTGAGCCAAGCTCAAGACGAATGACACGACGATGAGGGTCGCCCCGATCCGTCTCACGGCGTGCACGCTACTTTGAGCGGAGGTCGCCCGCAAGCGGGCCCGGTGATTCAGGGTGATTCAGGCGGCGTTCTTGGTCGGGTCGAGCGCCACCGCGCGCGCCATGAGCCGCCCGGCGAGAGTCTTCGCCACGGGCCGCCCGATGCGCACGCGTGCCTCTTGATAGGCAGCGATGTAGCGCAGCTCGCGCGGCGCCACGCGCACGAGGGCGCGCAACAAGGGCAGCGACGTTTCGTAGATCGCGCGCTCGGCACGGCCGTAGGGCATGCCGTACTGCTCGCGCAGGCGCGGGGGAAGCAGCCCCGCCGTCATGACGCGGTACCAGGCGGCAGGCTGGCTCAAGAGCGGCGTCGGCGGTGTGAAGAGAAACTGCCGCATCTCGCGCGCAAGCGTGCCGACGAAGAGCTCGTCCGAGACCCACATCCGCTCGTTGTAGGCGAGAAAGTCGTTCCAGGTTGCGGGCAGCACGTCGTCCGCGATGCCGAACAGGTACGCAAAGAGCTTCGTCTCCTGGTAGTAGCGCTCTTTCTCTTCCGCACTCAGCGGCCGAAAAATCAGCTCGTAGACCTTGATCGACGACTCCCACAGCGTGGCGTGCACCCACAGGAGCGCATGCTCCGCGTTGGCGTCGTAGCGCGAGCCCTCCGCGAAGACTCCTGCGCGCTCTGCGATCACACCTCGCACCCGATCGTGCATCGCGTACACGCGCCGTGCCGCGCGCAGGGCGCTGTCGAGATCCCCGAACACCATCGCGTACACGTGCTTGAACGTGCGCTTGAAGCGGCCCTGCGGATCGCTCCTCGTCCTCGAGTGGTGCTCGATGCCTTGCGCGACGAAGGGATGGGCCTGCTGCAAGAGCGCAGCCCGGCCGCCCGCGAGAAAGATCATGTGCTCGCGATTCACCGACCACACCATCGAGTCGGGGCCGAACAGGCCGTGACGCGGATCGCGAACGCGCGCCGTGATCTTCTCGAGGTGGGCCTCCAGCTGCTCGCGCGTGACCGCCATGAAGGCATGGTTTCACCATGCTCACCGCTTGGTCAATCACGACCCTTTGGGGGGCAATCGGAAGTCGCCGGATCAGCCGCCGGCCATCGCGACCACCTCGTCGAAGTTGGCCCGCTGCTCAATCAGCCCCCGATATTTGATGAGCTGGGCGGGTCTCCTGAAGGTAAGGGCCCCCACGAGTCGCCCTTCTCTGCCGTACAGGGCGACGAAGCGACGCTCCTCCGGCGTGCCGTGGCAGACGTGAAGCGCGTCGTCGGGCCGCGCGCGTCCCGCGAACTGAATCTTGATGCCGTATTGATCAGACCAGAACAGGGGCGCCGTCTCGAAGGGCTTCTCCGCACCGAGGAGGGTGTCGACCGCGTGCTCCGCCTGCTCGACCGCGTGGGTGAAGTGCTCCACGCGCATGCTCTCCCCATACAGCGGATTGAAAAAGCGCGCGACGTCGCCCGCGGCGACGATGCTGCGCGCGCGCGAGCCATCGCTGCAGAGCGCCGTGCAGGTTGCGTCGCATGCGACGCCGTCCGTGATGTCGAGGCCCGAGCCCTGAAGCCAATCGGTGTTCGGCAGCACCCCGATGCCGACGACGACCACGTCGGCTTCGACGCAAGTCCCGTCGAGCAGTCGCACGCGCTCTACCCTGCCCTCCCCCTCGAGCCTCGACACGCCCACCCCCGTCTTCAAGGTGACGCCGTGTGCCCGGTGCAGCTCCGCGCACACCTGCCCCATGCGCTCACCCAAGACAGGTGAGAGCGGCACGGGCAGGGCCTCGATCACCGTCACGTCGAGTCCGAGCGCGCGTGCGCTCGAAGCCACCTCGGCACCGATGAAGCCAGCGCCGATCACGGCCACCCTCGGCTTGCTCCGCAGGGCGTCGCGCAGGCTCAGCCCATCCTCGAGCGTGCGCAGCACGTGCACGCCACCGAGGCCCTGGGCCGAGGGCAACGTGCGCGCGCGAGCTCCCGTCGCGATCACGAGCCCGTCGAAGGGCAGCGCTTCTCCGTCGATGAGCACGCAGCGACCCGCGAGGTCGAGGCCCGAGGCGCGTGTAGATAGGCGCAGGTCGACGTCGAGCGCGTCGTAGCTCTCCTTGCGTAACGCGAGGCGCGCGGCCTCCCACTCCCCGCGCAGCACCTCCTTCGAGAGAGGCGGTCTGTCGTAGGGCGCGTGCGACTCAGCGCCGAGCCAGGTGATCTCACCCGTGAATCCCTTGCGCCTCAGCGCTTCGACCGCCCGCACACCCGCGAGCGAAGCCCCGACCACCACGATGCGTCGCATGGGCTGCTCTTACGGACAAAGCCCTGGGCCTTCAAGTCCCGAGCACCGCCAAGCCCTGTCAGTCTGCGCTTTGTCCGGTTTTCGCGGGCGGGCTTTCGGCGTCCCGACTCCGGAGCAGCACGAGCTCGCCGAGGATGGCGAGCACGACCAGCACGGAGAGCGCGAGCCACACCATACGATGGAGGGCCGACTCCCTGCGCTCGTGCAGCGCGGCCACGTTTTCACCGGTGGTGTCCGTGGCAGGGGGAAGCGTAGGCAAGATGCTCTGCACGCCACGCAGTTGTGAGGTCGTCACCTCGCTCGCGTCTCGGGAGAGAAACGCCGAGTCGCCCAAGGTCAGAAGCCGCATCGCCGTCATGCACGAGACGATGTCGGGGAAGCGATCGGCGGGAGACTTCGCGAGGCAGCGCGTGACGATGGCGTCGAGCTCGGGCGACACCTCCGGCCCCACCCAATCGCGCAGCGATGGAATCGGCGCATGCGCATGGGCCTCGCTCACGCTGAGGGGGGTCGGTCCGGTGTAGGGTGCGCGCCCCGCGATCATGCGAAATAGGATCAAGCCTAGTGCATAGATGTCGGCCCGACCGTCCAGCGGTGCACCACGCACGAGCTCGGGTGCCGCATAGGCGGGCGAGGCAACCGGGTGCACGTGCGTGCTCGACTCGGCATCGCCGCGCACGAGCGGAATACGACCAAAGCCCATCACCTTCACGAGCAGACCGTCGTCGGTCGCGATCACGCGCACGTTGGCGGGGCGCAGGTCGCCGTGCACGATGCCGAGCTTGTGCGCAGCACGCAGGGCGCGACCTATCTGGCGCGCGAGCGACAGCGCCTCCTCGACGGAGAGGCGTCCTTGCATGTGCAAGTGATCGCCGAGCGCGATGCCCTCGATCGCATCGGTGACCACGTAATGAAGCCCCTGTGGGCCCTCGGTACGGCCGTGCTCGCGCACCGAGATCACGTTGGGATGGGCGAGCTGCGCGCATTTGGCCACGGCGAGGGGCAGCTCGCGTGCCATCACGCGCTCGGACACGATGCCGGGCGCGAGGAAGTGCAGCGCCACCTCACGCTCGAGGGCGACGTGCTCGGCGCGGTAGGCCCTGCCGTAGCTCGTGTCGCCGAGCGGACCGAGCAAGCGATAGGTGCCTGAGATCAGATCCTGGGGCGGAGTGGCCTCCCGCTGACGCACGCGCAAGCCCGAGGTACGGTCCGCGACGTCGGGCCACAACGCGAACGCCGGCGCGCGCCCTTGCTCGTCCTCGCGGATCTCGTCGAGCCGTTTGGTTGCCACGTCGTCTTTCCCGTCCCCAGGTGAGAGCTCGGCGCGCCCCACACCCAGAAAACGGTCCCCCACGCTCAAGATAAGGGAACCCTCGTCGGCATCCTAACTTCTCACCAGCCGGCGAGGAACCCCCGTCTACAGCGCTAGGTAGCCACGCATTCACAGGGTGAAGCCCGGCGAAAGGGCCGCCAGATCGAGCCCGCCGGGACCCTCGAGCGTTGCCACTGGATACGTACAGTACAGCGACGAAAACAGGGCGGCTGGACGATGATTGCCGCTCTTGCGCAGGCCACCGAAGGGAAGCCTCGAAGAAGCGCCACATGTCGGAGCGTTCCAGTTCACGCAGCCGTAGCGAAGGCGCGTGAGCGCGTGCTCGAACGCCTGGCCATCGGCAGTCATGACGCTCGCGGACAGCCCGTAGGGACTTTCGTTCGCACGGGCGATGCCGTGATCGAGGTCGTCGATGATTTCGAGCGCCAAGTCGGGCCCGAACAGCTCCTCGGTTTCGTAAGGAAGCCCACTTGGGGCGTGGATCTGATGGAGGGATGGGCTGACGTAGGCACCTTCTGGCTCGAGCAACAGCGGCTTCGCCTCGGCCAGCACCGTGACCCCGTCGGCCCTCGCCTGGGCCAGCGCGCCGAGGAAGCGCTCGACCGCGAGCTCGCTGATCAAAGGCCCCATGAACACGTCCGGGGCGAGCGGATCACCCACGCGGAGCTTCGACAACACCTCGAGCGCACGACTCGCGAAGCGGTCGAACACACACCGCTCGACGAGCGCCACCGCGGTGCCGCTACAGCGCTGCCCCGCACTCACGTAGGCGCCCCACAACACGTCGTGGAGGGCCTTTTCGAGGTTGGCGTCGCCGAGCACGATGGCGGGGTTACGTCCCCCCATCTCGAGGGCGAGGAGCTTGTGCGGCTGCGCGAGGGTGGCGCGCTTGATGGCCTGCCCTGCCGCGTAGCTGCCCGTGAGCATGACGGCGTCGACGTCGGCATGGGCCGCGAGCTCGGCTCCGACCGAAGCGTCGCCCTGAACCAGGTTACACACGCCGCGCGCGAAGCCCGCCTCCGCGAAGCACTCGGCGTAGAGCTGCCCCACGCCCGGTGCGAGCTCACTCGGCTTGATCACCACCGTGTTGCCCGTGAGCAGCGCCGGGACGACGTGGCCGTGCACGAGGTGCAGAGGAAAGTTGAAGGGACCGAGCACCGCACACACGCCGAGCGGACGAAACGCGTAGCGCTGGGCACGCGAGCCCATCTCCCGAGGCGCGACGAGCTCGAGGCCATCGCGTACCGAGATGTCGATTTTGTTGAGCGCTGCCGAGACCTCGGTGCGAGCCTCCCACAGGGGCTTGCCCACCTCCTGACTGAGCTGCAGCGCAAACGCCTCACGCCGTGCCTCGATCGCGGCCTTGAGCGCCATGACGCGTTCGATGCGCGACTCGAGCGAGAGGAGAGACCAGCTCAGAAACGCCTCGCGAGCCTGCACCACCGCCGCGTCGACCGCGCTCCGAGCGAACGTCACGCGGGAGATCACGCAAGAGAGCTCGCGCGGGCTTCGGCGCACGAGGATCCCATCACAGGCGTCCTCGGGTACCGGAACGAAAACGCCGCCGATGAAGTCGCCCCGTAGCATGTGCCTCAAGCCCTCTGGTGCACGGCGTAGCCCACGAAGAACGGACCCATGTGCTGGATGTACTCCGACGTCTGCACGGTCTTTCGCATGCGCTGTACGAGATGCGACAGGGGGTGCAGCTCCTTGCCCACGAGACCTATCACGAACTCGTTGTCCTTGGCGTCGAGACCATGGCATGCGAGGCGGATGTCGGTGGCGAGGTGCTGCTCGCCGTAGGCACGCCCAATGGCCGCGTGCTCGCGCAGGATGCCCGCCTGTTCTTTGATGCTGAGCCGCTCGAAGGCGCCGACGCGGCGCAGGGGGTACCACACCGCCCAGCGATACTCGGGCTGCGTGACGTTCTCGATCGAGCGCTTGAGCAGCCAGTATTCGAGGTCTTCCTCGTAGCCCACCGCATAGGTGCGCCCGATCATCGTGAAGTCTTCGCGCAGCGTCAGGCGTGAGAGCTCGGGCGCAAGTAGCGCAGAGCGCACCGTGGTGACGAAGTGCGAGGGGTCTTCGCTCCACGTGAGGACGCCGATGCTGCGTGGATCGTTCGCGTCGCGGTAGATGACGCAGGGGCTATCGGCCGCCTCGAAGCTCTGCACCGTGGAGTCGATGACGCCGTCGGGCGCGCTCGCCGGATCCACGCGGTACACGAGCAGCTGCATGAACAGCCGGCGGTTGATCGATCGGGGATTGCCCGTGTGGTGCCCCGCCCGCTCGCTGACGTCGATCTCGGGGAGCTTGGGGGTCTCGGCCACCATCTCCTGGGCACGTGCCTTCATGTCGTCACTCATGCCGCCGAAGATAGTACTAAGTGCTGCCCCTCGAAAGCCTCGCCAGAATCTCCTTGGGCTGGATCGTGCCCTTGTACACGTAGAGCTCGGACGGCGCTTCGTCGCCCAACACCTCTTCGCTGACCCTCAGGCGCGATGACACCGCGAAGATCACGCGCTCGTGAAGCCCTGCCTGCACGAGCTCCACGCGCTTCCACACCGCATCACGGCTCCAGTAGCCCATCACCTCGAGGTAGGCGATCTCGCCCGTTTCCTCGTGGATGAAGCGCACGTCTGGCACGCACAGCCCGGCCCCCGCGAGCTCGAGGATGTCGCTCGACGGCGACGCTCGAAAGGGGGTATCGAGGGCCGAAAAGCGCTCGAGAAAGGCCTCGACCTCGTCCGGCAGGCGCACGGGCTCCGCGGACTCGAACGCACGCGATTTGCCGGAAAGCTCGAAGGTCATGGGCTTTCGCTCCTTGCCCCAGCGCAGGTTCGCGCGGATCACGTGCTCGTCGCAGGCGAGCAGCGCAGGCAGCGCGAGGGCGAGCTCGAGCCCGTATTTGGTCGAGGCCGAGAACAGATTGAAGGGGCCGTCGATCACGATGCGGTAGCCGCCGCCGACGCGCGGCTCGATGCGATGCAGCAGGCGAAAGAACTTCAAGCGACGAAAGAGCGCGCGGTAGGCGTAGGGATCGCGACAGCGCACGTCGGCAGTCACGTCCACAGCCCGGAGCAACACCGCTTGTTTCTGCGCCAGGTCGTAGCCGTCGACCAGGGCCTCGGGTGAGGTCGCGTCGAAACCCTTCACGAGCTGGGCGTTGCGGAGATCGGCGTAGAGGCCACGCTCGAGCAGCTCGGGTGACAGCCCACGTGCGTCGGCCACCTGGCTCAGGATCTCGGCGCGCTCGAAGCGCATGCCATCCTCGAGCGCCTTACGCGCAGCGGCGGCCTGCAAGAACACCGCGGAGCGCAGGGCGCGTGGATCCTCTTCGGACCCCGTCTCGAAAAGCAGCCGGTCTTCCACGAGCTTTTGCAGCCCGAGCGCCAGCTTGCGCTCTGCGCCCTTCGTCTCGACGAGCTCGAAGGCCGCTTCGAGCTCAGCGCGCGTGCTGCCCACATGGGCCTCGGCAAGCTCGAGGTAAGCTCGGGCGAGCTCGAGCGCGCGGCCCCGCTGCTTCGCGCCGATCTCCGTGATGGAGAGCTCACTGCCCTTGACGCGCGTGCGCACGAGATCAGCGGTAAGCACTGTGCTCCCTTCGCCGTTCGCTCGTGTAGGCCTCGCTCGTCTGGGCCGTGATCAGCTCGTACATGACTGCGCGCTTGTCGCCGTGCTTGCGCAGCACGCGACCCAAACGCTGCACGTGCTCGCGCACCGAGCCGCTGCCCGACACCACGATCGCCACGTTCGCCGAGGGCACGTCGACGCCTTCGTTGAGCACCTTCGAGGTCACGACGGCGGTGTACTCGCCGGCGTGCAGGCGCGCGAGGATCTCGCTGCGCTCGGTCACTTTGGTCTGGTGCGTGATGGCCGGAATCAAGAGCCGCCGTGAAATGCCATAGGCCGTGGCGTTGTCCTGGGTGAACACGATGGCCCGATCGTGCCTGTGCTCGTGAAGCAGGTGCTCCACGTAATCGAGCTTGGCCGGCGCCGCGAACGCGAGCTCTCGCTGCCTGCGATAGGCCGCCATGGCACGCCGCCCTTGCTCGCTGCGGGAGGAGCGGATGATGAACTCAGACCAACCGTCGGGCGCACCCATCTGAATGCCTTGGGCACGAATGAAACCGAGGTACAACGCGCGCTCTGCCTCGTATTCCGTTCGCTCCTCAGGCGATAAATCGACGGCGATGCGCTCGGTCTCGTACTCGGCGAGATAGCGTCCCGACATGTCGACGATCTCGCGCCTGAAGGCCACCTTCCCGATCAGCGCATCGAGCAGCTGCTCGCGTCCATCGGTGCGCTCGGGCGTCGCCGTCAGGCCGAGTCGAAAGGGTGCAAGACACTGACGCGCAGCGAGCGCATAGGTCTCGCTGGGCAGGTGGTGGCACTCGTCGAAGATCACGAGACCGAAGCGATTGCCGAGGTTTTCCATGTGGAGGTAGGCCGAGTCGTAGGTGGTCACCGTGAGCGGCTCGACCCGATGCTCGCCGCCGCCGACGACCCCGACCTCCATTCCGAACATGGCACGCAAGAGGTCGTACCACTGGCGCACGAGATCGAGCGTGGGCGCGATGACGAGCGTGCTGCGGCGCTTCTTGTCGATGGCCATGACGCCGAGCTGCGACTTGCCCGCTCCCGTCGGCAAAACGACGACGCCCGCGCTCAGCTCGCGTTCCCAGGCATGGAGGGCGTCGCGCTGAAAGGGCCGTGGCTCGCGCAGCACGAGCGCCCCGTGGGAGAGCTCTGTGTAACGACGCGCCTGATCGTCATAGCCAATTTTTGCCCGCACCAGCCTACGGATGATGTCTGGATACGCACGTGCTTCGGCACGATGTCGGCCATTGCGCGCATCCCATACGCACAGGCCCGAGAGCAGCGCGTCATCCGGCGACAGGCCCGAAAGCTCGAGCGTGCCCGCCGTGAACCTCAACTCGACCATCCTCTGCGCTCCCGCCCCAGAAAGCCGTACACACGCATACAGAAAAGCAAGGATACCCGCTCGTACGCTTGATCGCCGCCCAGAGACCCGCATAGTGGCCAACTTCAGGCAATGATCGGGGGCGCCCGGTTTTCCGGTCGGGCGATGACAGCGGACCGTGAGCGCGCACGTCAGCCAAATTCACCGCAGGTACAGCGCGAGCCGGCGTGCGGGCCTATTGCGCGTGGCGTTCGCGCTCGCGGCGCTTTCGTTCGCGGAGAGCGTATTCCCCGACGTGCCGGCGGCGCCGTGGCTGTTTGCCCTGTACACGCTCGCGGCCATCGTCTTTCAGTGGGCGATCCACCGCGGCATGGGTGCGGGCCTGCCGCGCAGCCTGTGGATGGGCATGGTCGACACGGCCGTGCTCTCGTACACGGTCTACTTGCTCGGGCCCGCGTCGAGCGTGCTGCCCTTCGTGTATCTGCTGATTCCGGTGATCAATGCGGCCTCGTCGTCGACGCGCTCGAAGGTGGCCATGCGCCTGGCAGCCGTGGGCTCCCTGGCCTACACGACGCTGCTCGTCCTGACGGCCACGGGTGAGCTCAGCTACGCGCCGGTGCATCCCTCGATGCCGATGCCCGAGCCTCCTCAGCTCGTGGCGAGCGGCCTGCTGGTGGTCGTGTCCGTGCTCGTCACGACGAATCTCGTGCTGCGTCAGATGCTCGCGCTCGATCGCATGAACGATCGCCTCGCCGAGCTCAGTCACATGGACGAGCTGACTGGTTTGTTCAATCGCCGGCACCTGATGGCCGAGCTGCGCAGACAGCTCGAGCGCGTCGCCCGAGGCGGCAGCGTCGGCGTGATGATGATCGACATCGACGGCTTCAAGCGTGTCAACGACGAGCTCGGGCACGACGCGGGCGACGTGCTCCTCATGGACATCGCCTCGGCCCTGAGCGCGGAAACCCGCGCGGTCGACCTGGTCTCGCGCTACGGAGGCGACGAGTTTGTGGTGCTCTTGCCCGATCTGACCGCCGACGGAGCCCTCGCGGTGGCCCAGCGCATCGTCGATGCCGTCAGCCGCATCGGCCGCGAGCGCTGGCCGAAAACCCCAGTCACCGCGAGTGTCGGTCTATCGTTCGCCGAGCCGGGCGACGACGTGGCTTCGCTCATGCGCCGCGCGGATGCACAGGCCTACGCCGCCAAGCGCGCCGGTGGCGATCGATTCGCGGTCGCGGCTCACATCGTGCCGACGCGGAGCGGGGTCGTCAGCCACCCCCAGGCGCGAAAGTCGGGCAGCGAAGGCGGCTGAGGGCCCTCGCCGCTGATGGGCGCACATGCCCACCTGGTGGCGTGTCGATGGCGAGCACACACCCCACGCACTTTCGCACCGTCGTGCCGAGCGTGGGCTGGCTGCTGACCCAGCCACCGATGTGGCAGCTGCGTTAGCCGCCACACCTTCGTGCAACAAGTATGCGTAACAGTGTAACAATCCGAGAGTTGTTACACCCATCAACATGGCAACTCCTCTTGCTCTGGTGGCAGCTGCTCTTGCCACCTACATGCGGTTCAGATTACAAAAACGGGGGTACCTGTAGCTCGAATGGCGAGGACTCTGAAGTTTCACGCGCAAGATTCGCGTGCTAGCTCTCAGAACTTCCTAAGAACGAGCCTGGCACCGTCCTTGCTCAGCATAAGAGCATCATGATTCGTTCCCGAACCCTCGCGGCTGCCACTGAAGCCGCCCTCCTTCCTACCGACGCCCGTCCCGAGCGCCTCCTGCGCCGCCTCAGTCTTCGCGCGCGCCTCGTGCTCCGCGGTGCGGGCCCCCGCATCCGTCGCTCCCTCGACATCGTGCTCACGTCTCTCGGGCTCTTGGCCCTCGCGCCCGTGCTGGTCACGGTCGTGCTGATGATCAAGCTGACGAGCCGCGGGCCAGTGTTGTTTGCCCAGGAGCGAATCGGAGAGCATGGCCGCCGCTTCAAGATGTGGAAGTTCCGCACGATGATCGTCAACGCCGAGGCCTTGAAGGATGAGCTCGCCAAGCGCCACGCCGACGCCACCGATGGCGTTCGCTTCAAGATGGTGCGTGACCCGCGCATCACGCCCGTCGGCCGCGTGCTGCGCAAGTTCAGCCTCGACGAGCTGCCCCAGCTCTTCAACGTGTTGCTCGGCGACATGACGCTGATAGGTCCCCGTCCGCCGGTGTGGCGGGAGGTCGCCTGCTACAACAATCTCGCGCTGCGTCGCCTCGAGGTGAAGCCCGGCCTCACGTGCCTCTGGCAGGTGCGCGGCCGCAGCAACCTGAGCTTCGAGCAGCAGGTGGCCCTCGACGTCGAGTACATCGATCGAGTCAGGCCGCTCGAAGAGGTGAAGATCCTGTTCCAGACGGTGCCTGCCGTCGTCACGGGCCGCGGCGCCTACTAAGACCGCGCCCCATCTCTCGCCTCCCCCTGGGGCCGCTGACACACCGTCGGCGGCCCATTTTTTTCGTCCTCGCGTCGGATCGGGCACGATCCGTCACGCGGCTCCCTGGACCGCGCGCGCGGCACGCGACAGCGACCGATCTGTCGGCGATCGGGGGTCAAAATGTGACGGATCACACTTGATCCATCCGTTCCGCAGGGAAATTGGATCACCCGTGAAGCACCCGTGATCCATGGAATTGCGTTTCAATTTCAATCATATATGTGACCATATGCCAAAGTTGCACTACATTTTGTGACCTTACGTTGCACGTCAGCCGTTGTCGCGTTGCGTGGCCGGTGGTAGAAAAATGGACATGCGAATCAGCAACAGCTTCTCGGAAGGCGAAATCCAGGTCATGGATTTCATCGTTCAGACCCTCCTGCGCGGTGGCTCGCCGACGATGGCGACCCGCAACAAGGACTTCGGCTCCCTGTGCCGGAAGATCTTGGCCATGAAGGCCAAGGTTCACGAAAAGCACTTGGCCGAAGAGCTCGGTACGGCGCCCAAGTCGACCGACGACTCGCTGCAGCAAGCCGTTTGATTTGGCGCTCGTCCCACGTCGCGTGCGGGCGCTGCTCGCTGCGCGTTGACAGGTCAGCCGGCGTCTCGTAATCGGGGCGGCGATGCTTGTAATCCGTGGGGCCAGGGTCATCGATCCATCGAGGCAGCTCGATGAGGTAGCCGACGTCGTCGTAGAAAAGGGTCGCGTGCAGCGGGTCGGGCGCGGCGCGGCCGAGGGGTTGTCGGGCGAGCGGGTGCGCGTCATCGATGCGCAGGGGCTGTGGCTTGCTCCGGGCTTCTTCGACCTCCACGTGCACTTCCGAGAACCCGGCCAGGAGTACAAAGAAGACATCGCGACGGGCCTCGCGGCTGCGGCGGCGGGCGGCTTCACGGCTGTCTGCCCCATGCCCAATACGAAGCCCGTGAATGACACGCGCGCCATTACCGAGACGATGGTCGCTCGGGCGCGCGAGGTCTCCGGGCCGCGCCTTCTGCCCATCGCCGCCATCACGAAGAAGACCGAAGGCAAAGAGCTCACGGAGATGGCCGACCTCAAAGAGGCGGGGGCCATCGGCGTCAGCGACGACGGTGTGTGCGTGATGAACGCAGCGGTCATGCGCCGAGCTCTCGAGTACGCGCGCACGTTCGATCTATTCGTTTCGCAGCACTGCGAAGACCACAACCTGACGGCCAAGGCCGACATGCACGAGGGCGCCATCTCGACGCGCCTCGGGCTGCGCGGATGGCCCCGGGTGGCTGAAGACATCATCGTCGCGCGCGACATCCTGCTCGCGGAGGTCACAGGCGCCCGCTACCACGTGGCCCACATCTCGAGCATGGGCGCCGTGCGACTCGTGCGCGAGGCCAAGTCGCGGGGCCTCAGCGTGACGGCCGAAGTCACGCCGCACCATCTCACGCTGAACGACTCCGCCCTCTTGTCCTACGACACGTTCTGCAAGGTCAACCCCCCGATCCGCAGCGAGGAAGATCGCCTGGCGCTCGTCGAGGCCCTCAAAGACGGCACGATCGACTGCATCGCCACCGATCACGCGCCGCACTCGACCCTCGAGAAAGACTGCGAGTTCGCGGAGGCTTCCTTCGGCATCAACGGCCTCGAGACCACGTTGCCGGCGCTCCTACCCATGGTCGAGCGCGGTGAGCTGTCGGCAAGTCGCCTCATCGAGGCCTTGTCGACCGCGCCCGCACGCGTTTCGCGCCAGGAAGGCGGCAGCTTGGCGGTCGGTCAGCGCGCCGATCTCGTGTTGATCGACCCAGCCCAGCGCTGGACGATCACGAAGAACGAGCTACGTTCCCGCTCGCACAATACCCCGCTCCTGAACCAAGAAGTCGTCGGCAGAGTGCGGATGACGGTGGTCGGAGGAAACGTCGTGTGGGAGGCATGAGAACACCCGCAAAGCTCGTGCTCGCAGATGGCCGCGTCTTCGAAGGCGTGGCCATTGGCGCAACTGGTGGCACCCATGGGAGCACCGTCGGTGAGGTCGTCTTCACGACCGGCATGACTGGCTACCAGGAGGTGATCACCGATCCCTCCTACGCCGGCCAGCTCGTCACCATGACGGCACCCGAGATGGGCAATACCGGCGTCAACGCCGAGGATGTCGAGACCGTGAAGCCGCGCGTCGCGGGCTTCGTGGTGCACGAGCTCTCGTCGGTCGTCAGCAACTGGCGCGCGACCGAGTCGCTCGACGCCTACCTGATCCGTCACGGCATCAGCGGCATCGCCGGCATCGACACGCGCGCGCTCACCCGTCACATCCGCGACAAGGGCGCGCAACAGGCGGCCATTGGCACCGAAGACGCAAAGACCCTGCACGACCGCGCCCTGGCCGCGCCCTCGATGAACGGCCTGAACCTGGCCGACCGTGTCAGCTGCGACGCGCCCTACACCTGGTCCGAGGGCCAGGGTCTGTGGAATCCCATCCCGAGCGCGAGCGGCTCGCGCCATGTGGTCGCGATCGATTTCGGCATCAAGCTCAACATCCTGCGCTGCCTCGTCGACGCAGGTTGCCGCGTCACCGTGGTGCCCTCGAGCACGAGCGCCCAAGACATCCTGGCGCTGTCGCCTGACGGGGTGTTTCTCTCGAACGGACCTGGCGATCCAGCCGCCGTCGAGACGGGCATCCGCACCGTGCGCGATCTCTTGGGCAAAAAGCCCCTGTTCGGCATTTGCTTGGGCCACCAACTCTTGTCCCTGGCCATCGGCGGCTCGACCTACAAGCTCAAGTTTGGTCACCGTGGTCTGAACCAACCGGTCAAAGACCTCACCACCGGCCGCATCGAGGTGACCTCCCAAAACCACGGCTTCTGCGTCGACGTCGAGTCCGTGCAGAAGGTGGCCACGATGACGCACCTGCACCTGAACGACGGCACCTGCGAGGGCATCGAGCACTCCGAGACGGGGGCCTTCAGCGTGCAGTACCACCCCGAAGCCAGCTCAGGCACTCACGACTCCCGCTACCTGTTCGCCCGCTTCATCGAGCGCATTGATCGAGCGCGCTAAAGCCGTCGCCTGACCCGTCCGCCGCAGTGACGCGCCGCATCAATTGCGTTGTGGCGCAGCCCGAAGCCGCGGTATGACGTTGTCATGCGCGAGTTTTCCGCACGCACCACGGCCGAGGAGGCCACGGTCGGCCTGGATCTGACCGGCAAGGTGGCCATCGTCACCGGAGCGAGCGCTGGCATCGGCGCCGAGACCGCCCGCGTGCTCGCCCTGCGAGGTGCCCACGTGATCATGGCCTGCCGCGATCTCGCGCGTGGCGATCGCATGCGCCAGGCGCTCGTCAGCCAGACCAAGGGCCACCTGCCCGAGGAGCGGCTAGAGCTGATGCGGCTCGACCTGTCGAGCTTCGAGTCGGTGCGCGCTTTCACGCACGATTTCAAGCGCCAGGGACGACCGCTTCACCTCCTCATCAACAACGCAGGTGCGCTCTATCCAAGGCGCACCGAGACGGTAGATGGCTTCGAGGGCCATCTCGGGGTCAATCACCTCGGTCACTTTCTACTCACCACGCGCCTCTTGCACGTGCTCGAGCGCTCAGCGCCCGCGCGCGTCATCCAGGTGTCGTCGGACGCGATGGAGATGGCCACCCTCGACAGCGCCCTGCGCGACCTGAACTGGCGCGAGCGCCGCTACCACATGTGGCGCGCCTACGCCGACTCGAAGCTGATGAACCTGATGTTCGCGCGCGAGCTCGACCGCCGCATCGACGGCACGGGCATCGTCGCGCATGCCGTGCATCCGGGCGTCGTGCCGACCGGCCTCGTCCGCGATCGCTCGCTCACCACGCTCGCGCTCGGATTGATGCTCGTGACGCGAATGAAGACCGTGGCCCAGGGCGCGGCAACCACCCTCGTCGCCGCCACCTCCCCCGACTACGCCCGCAAGGGCGGCCACTACCTCGCCGACTGTCGACCGAGCAGAGGCCACCGCCTGTCGCGCGATCCTGCAGCCTGTCGTCGGCTATGGCAGCTCAGCGAGGAGATGGTCGCCGAGAAGGGGCACGCCGTGCGCAACAGCCTCGTCGCCTCGGACCGACCACCGGCCTGACGCCCACGTCCGGGCGCCCTGCCGCTCACGGTAGTGCCGCGCCACCAGACACACTCGCCGCGGGCGAGCGAGCTTCGCGTTCATGGGGTCTCAAGCCTGCCTCGGCCCAGACCGAACGCACCTGATGTTGCGTGAGCCCGAGATGGGTCGCAAGGCTCCGCACACTCCAGCGGCCGCCCTTGGTCGAGAGCTCCTCGACCGTCACGCGGGCTACCTCCGAACGCGCGCCGCTCGAAAGTCGTCGCGGCTGACCTGGCCTTGGTCGATCGGCGAGCCCTTCAACGCCGTGGGCGGCAAAGCGGCGACGCCACTTGTACACGGTCGCGAGCGTCACTGAGAGCCGCTCCGAGATGTGCAGCGCAGAAACCCCGCTGTGAGTCAACAGTACGATCGACGCGCGTCTCGCGAGTCGCTTGTTCAAGCCATTCTCGAAGTCAGACAGCGCCTGCTTCTGACTCTCGCTCAAATCGAAGGCAGTCCTGTTTCGCATGA
>CAYNOM010000032.1:0-9639 GCA_964398415.1 uncultured Polyangiales bacterium
ACCAGAGTGACGGGCTCGCCCTTCTTCACGCTGAAGTTTTGCGGCACGAAGCCTGCCTCGGTCACGACCATCTCGACCTTGTTCGAAACCGGCGCCTCGGCCTCCGCGCTGCACGCGCCGACGAGCAAGGCTAGGGTCAGTCCCAGGGAGGCGGCGAAGAGTTTCATCGATCGCATGACCCGGTTGTAACCCGCGCGCGTGCGCTGTGCGAGTCAGCCGGGGCCGCGCTCGTCACAGGCCGCGTGCGTTGCGGGGGCGCTGTGTGGGGGCCTCGCCTTCGAGCGGCAGGGCCACGCTGAACGTCGTGCCCTTACCCGACTGGGTCGCAAACCAGGCGTCTCCGCCGTGGGCGCGTGCGAGCTCGCGTGCCAGCGACAGACCGAGGCCGAGGCCCCCGATGCGCCGTCCTGAGGGCTCCTGGATCTCACGAAAGGCCTCAAACAAGGATTCCTTGTCCGAGTCGCGGATGCCTGCGCCGCTGTCGACGACGTCGATCAAGAGGTGTGCGCGCGTCTGTCCCTGGGGCACGCCCACGCGCGCCACGAGCCGAATGGTGCCCCGATCCATGGCATCGATGGCGTGGCTGAACAGCCCCACCACGGCCTGCACGACGCGGTCGGCATCCACGTATACGGGAGGCAAGCCTGGCTGAAGCTCGCCCTCGATGCTGAGTGGCCGGTCGCCGATTAGCTTTCTGCCTTCGCTCACGGCTTGCGTGAGGATCTCCACCGATGGCGTCCAGGTGCGACGCAGCTCGAGACGGCCCGCTTCGAGGCGCGCCGAATCGAGGATGTTGGTCACGAGGCGCAGCAGGTCGCGTGCGCTCTGCGTGATCATCTGCAGGCTTTCGCGTTGCTCGCGCGTGATGGGGCCTTCGCTGCCGCACTCGATCAAGTGCGCAAAGCCGAGGATCGAGTTGAGCGGGCTTCGGAGGTCATGGCTCATGGAGGCGAGAAACTGCGTGCGCATGCGCTGTACCTCCTCCATGGCGAGCCGGCCTTGCCGTTCTTTCTCGCGCATCGCGGAAAAACGCTCAGACAGCTCCGAAAGCGACGCCGACAGGGCGCGCCCGGAGCGCGTGACCGCGCGCTGTTCGAAGCGATTCGCGCTGCCCGTGCGCACGCGTTCGATTTGGCCAGTGAGCGCAATCAGATCCGACGCAAGCGTTTGGCCGAGGCCACGCGCGATGAGCCAGGCCATGCTGGTGATGGAGACGATGATGCATCCGGCGAGCACCGCGGCCGTCAGGTCGAGCTCGACGGACACAGTGCCGATCTGAACGAGCGGCACCACACGCTCGCGCAGCGACATGAGGTGCGCCGAGAGCACGACCACTGCGGCAAGGCCTACGACCGTCACGGGCAGCGTGGCCGTGAGTGCGAGGCGATCTTCGAGCTTTTGCGTGCGCTCGAGGGGTACGTCGGCCGGGTGCAGGCGACCGAGCCAGCGCCATACGATGCGCCGCCACAGGATGATCGAGGGGTGAAGCCCCGCGGCGGCTACGGCAACCGACAGCAAGTCGACGGCCAGACGCGACCAGCCGTCGAGGCCCGAGATCGGGGCAATACCGAGCGCATCCACGAGCGGCACGAGCTGCGCGCATGCGGTGTTGAGCCAGACGCCGCGCTCGGGCCAGGTGAAAGCCGCGTGCACCGCGGCGGGGCTCGGCGGAGGATCGTGCGGGATGATGCGCGGTCCCCGCAAGAGCACGCGGTACAGAGGCGTCATGCGCCGGACGCCTCGGAAGGTGATGGCGAGCAGCACGATCCCCGCGACGAGCCCTTGCGCGGTCGCGACGCGCAGCACGGCGGCGGCTTCGAGGCCCGGCAATGCCAGCACGAAGGGTGTGGCGAGGGCCATGAACAACCCGAGCACGGCGCCCACGCCGTAGCTGGCGACGACGAGCAAGAGCAGCATGCGCGACGGGTGCGTCGGTTCCGTGCCGAGCGACGGAACGATGCTGTGTGCCTCGCGCCTCACGCGGGTCGCGCCTCCGCAGCGTCGAGAGGCAGACTCACGCTGAATACCGAGCCGTGCCCTTCGATGCTGTCTACGCTGACGCGTCCCCCGTGGAGCTCGACGAGCTGCTTGACGATGCTGAGCCCGAGGCCCGAGCCGCGCCGTCCATCGCGCGGCCCGAGCTGCGAAAACTCGGCGAACAGCCGGCTCAGATCGTCTTCGGCGATACCGATCCCGGTGTCGCGTACGCTGATCAAGAGCGCGTCGTGGCCGCGCTTCGCCTCCAACGTGACCACTCCGCGTGGCGTGAACTTCAGGGCATTGGTGCCGAGGTTCATCATGATCTGCCTGAGTCGGGTTGGGTCGGCCTGCACGCGCGGCAGATCACCTGGGACCCGAACGCGGATGTCGACCGGCTTGTCGAGGCGCTGGCCTTCGAGCAGAGAGGCGACTTCTTCGAGAATCTCGGCGACGTCTACGGCTTCGAGCCGCACCTGGATGCGTCCCGAGGAGAGCGCCGAGAAGTCGAGGACGTTGTTGAACAGGGCGAGCAGATGTTGGCCCGAGGACTGGATCATGCGCAGGTCTTCGCGTTGACCGTCGGTCAGCGGCCCTTCGATCTCGGCGAGCAGAACCTGAGAGAAGCCGAGGATCGCGTTGAGCGGGGTGCGCAGCTCGTGGCTCACGGTGGACAGAAACTCGCCCTTGGCCCGATCGGCATCCTGCACCTTACGATTGGCGGCGCGCTCGCGACCGAGCTGGTCGAGGTAGCTTTGGCGCAGTTGCTCGAAGGCGCGTGTCAGAGCACCCACCTCGTCGAGCGTGCGAATCGCGACCGGCTCACCCAGGTCGCCCTCCTTGGCGATCGCACGAACGCGCCGGGTCACGAAGTCGACGTCCTCGGAGATCGCGCGGGTCGAGAACCAGGCCGCGACTGCGGACAGGGCGATGAAGAACGCGGAGATGACCACGAGCGAGGCGTAGAAGTCACTCGCGGCCTGGGCGACGAGCACGGTGTCAGCGCCCGAGGCGGGGATGGCCGCAAAGCGCACCGCGCCAAGCACGGCCGTCGCGACGACTGCGAGCACGCCGAGCGCTATCACCACCACGGTGACGCTGAGCGACAGCGGCTGCGCGCTTGCTTTGGTGCCGCGCATGCGGATCAGACGAGCACGACGTCGTCGTCGGCGAGCATCACCTCGTCCTCACTTGCGGCCCGCACCTCGTCGTCGCGTCGCGTCGCGAGATCGTACAGCTCGACGAGCAGCGGCGGGTACTTGCGCATCAAGCGTGCGAGCTGTTCCTGATTGATCTCGAAGGCCAGCGTGGGGTGGATGGCGACGACGTCTGCGCTCGCGGCGCGGCGCAGCACCATGGAGATCTCGCCGACCACGTCCCCGACGGTCAGGGTGGCGAGCATCAGCCGCTCTGAGCCCTCGGGAATCGACACGGATACGGCCCCGCTTGCGAGCAGCAAGATGCGCTCGGCGTGCTGTCCCCGCGCGATCAACGTCTCGCCCGCTTCGAAGAAGCGCGACTCCAAGCTGCGGAGCAGCTCGAGGCGCTCGGGCTGACCCAGGCCCGAGAGCACGCGCGCCTGGCGAGCCAGGTTGAGCTGCATGCGCTGGTGACAAAATGCCGACAGCTCAGCGCCGAGCTCAGGAGCCTTGGCTGCGGCGAGCTCGAGCTCGCGCCGCGACAGCACGAGCAGCTGCGCTGGCTCACGTGCGATCACGCTCGCGTTGCGTGGCGCGGCGCTGAGCAGGGCCATCTCGCCGAAGATCGAGCCCGGCCCAAGCTGGGCGAGCACCGTCTCTTCGGGACCCTGCTTGCGCACCGCCTGGAGCAGACCTCGGGCCACCACGAAGGCTTCGCTGCCAGGGTCACCCTGTCTCACCACCTCATTGTCGCCTGATACTTCGTCGACTCGGATCGCTTTGAGCAGGCGCTCGAGGGCGGGTTTCGCGAGCGCTCCGAACAGGGGCAGCGTGGGCAGCTTGGCGTCGGCGGCGACTGGGTCTTCGCTCCCGAGGTACCGGGTGAGGAGCGCCTCGCCTTGTGCGAACAGGGCCTCGCCGCTGAGCTTGGCTAGGGCGGGCGACATGGGGGCGGCCTTGGGGAAGGGCGGCGGGGCGGGGCTGACCGCAGAAAGTCGCGAGGAGCCCCGCTCGAAAGCGGCCGCGATGTGTGCGAGCAAGGGCGCGTTGTCTTCGCCTGCGTCGAGCGACAGCTGGGCAGCCACCACGGCGGCAGGCAGATCCCCGCGACGTACGTGGGCATCCACGAGCCGCGCCGCCACTTCTGGACCGACCATGCTGCGGCCCTCGTCGACGAGAATACGTGCGATCAGCGCGAGTGGCCCCGGGGCGTCCGGAGACGCTTGACTGCACGCGATGGCGTGCCGCAGGGAAACCTCGGTGTCGCCGGCGAGGCGATGGGCGTGGGCCTGGTCGAGAGGCGAAAGCACGTGCTCGGTCATGGAGATGACCAACGATAACAAGGTTTTTCGCGGGCTGCGCGGTTCTCGAACCCGTGCGCGAACGCACCGCTTTTCCACAGCCTGCAAGCCCGCTTTACCAAACTGAATAGCTCTTTGATGTCGAGCCTTTATGGATCGTTTTCGACAGGCTCGGGGCGTGTTTTCCCCAGGCCTTGTGGATAACTTCGGCTTGCGCTCTGACCTAGCAGCCGTCGAAGAAGAAGTCGCACAGGGCGTCGTGCTCGCGGGCGGCGTCCCGTCGGCCCAGCTCGATCAGCACACGGGCGAAGCGCGCGTCGAAGAGCAGAAAACTGGCCAGGTCGGCCTCGGCAGCTTCGCCGACGTCGAGAGCTCGCAGCAGGGCATGGGCGACGGCGCTGTCTGTGGAACGCGCGGTGCGCTCCTTGAGGTAGTCGTTGGCGAGACGTCCCAAATCGACGCTGGGCCGCACGACCTGACACCGCACCGAGTGGCGTTGGGGCTTGCCCTTGGCTCGGGACTGGTTGTTCAAGCGCTCTTCGAAGTCGTCTCCGAAGGCGGCTTGGCCCATGGCCATGTACTCGTTGATGCGCTCGATTTCGCGCACGTCCGAGTCGAGGTGATCGAGGAAGAAGGCGTCGAGCACCTTGCCGAACAGGAACGGCGCGCCGGGGGCTCGATCGGGGGCGATGGCGGGCCGGTCGCGTGTGGCGTTGTTGCAGGAAAGACCGATGATGAACAGGCGGTCGGTGCCGAGATGGATGGCGGGTGCGGTGGGCGTGTTGACGCGCAGCCCCCCGTCGCAGTGCAGCTCGCCGTCGATCTCCACCATCGGAAACACGAGCGGAATCGCGGCCGAGGCCAGCACGTGTTGGGCGCGGATCGGTGACAGTCGCATCGTGACCTGGCGGCCCACGTTGCTCGGCTTCGGCATGCGGGGGCTCAGGTCGACGAAGATGTTGGGCTGGCCCGTGGCGACATGGGTCGTCGCCAAGGTGAGCGCGCTGATCACGCCGCGTCTGAGATTTCGCGTGAGGTTGAGCCAGGAGATGTTGTCGCCGATGAGCCGCGCCAGGGGCTCCGCATCGAACAGGCCCTGGGGTTTCGCGCCTCCGAACCACACGCGATGTAAGAACGCGAGCTCGCGCAGGCCAAAGCCGAGCACGCGCGAGAACTCGAGCTCGTTCCAGACTGCGACCAGGCGCTCGACGCCGAGCACCGGCTCGTGGGCGGCAGAGGCGAGAAACGTGGCGTTGACGGCGCCCACGCTGCAGCCGGACACCACCTCGATTCGAGGCACGCGCCCCGCGCGCTGCACGAGCTCTCCGAAAACGTAGCTGAGTACGCCGACTTCGTACGCTCCGCGCGCGCCGCCGCCCGAGAGGATGATTCCGATCCGACTCAAGCTCCTAGCCCCACGACTTCTGTGCTTTCGACAGCCACGCCTGCTCGAGACTAGCTGACGAGGCCCGGGGTGCGCCACAATCGGCCCGATGATCCCGCTGACCGTGCCTGCCCTCGGAATCGAAGAAATCTCCGCCGTCGAACGCGTGCTCCGCTCGGGGATGTTGGTGCAGGGCAAGGAAGTCGAGGCCTTCGAAGCCGAGCTTTGCCGTCGAACCTCGCGCAAACATGCCGTGGCGGTGGCCAACGGCACCGTCGCCCTCGAGCTCGCCTTGCGCGTGCTCGGCATTGGGCCTGCCGACGAGGTCTTGTGTCCCAACCTGACCTGGCCGAGCCCCGCCCACGCGATTCGAGCCGTGGGCGCCACGGTGGTGCTCGTCGACGTCGACCCGAGCGAGTGGAACGTCACCGCGGAGGCCCTGCGCGCGGCGGTCACACCTCGTACCAAGGCCGCCATCGTGATCGATCAGTTTGGCAATCCCGCGCGTCACGCGGCCATCGCGCAGGCTCTCCCGGGGCTCGCCTTGATCGTCGACGCGGCCTGCTCGCTCGGTAGCAGCTACCAGGGGGCGCCCTGTGGCAGTCACGGGATCGTCGCCTGCACCTCGTTTCATCCGCGCAAGGTGCTGACCACCGGCGAAGGCGGCGCGCTGTTCTTGGATGACGACGCGCTCGACAAGACGCTGCGTGCGCTCAGAAACCACGGCCAGGCTGCGCCAGGAAGCTTCGTGTGTGCGTCGGGCAATGCGCGCCTGACCGAGATGGCCGCGGCGATGGGCAGGGCGCAGCTCGAAAAGCTCGATGCGCTGTGCGCTGCGCGAAGGAGGCTCGCCGCACGGGTGTTCGAGGCGGTGCCTTCGCTCTCGGGGCAGCGTGCGCCCGAAGGTTCGAGCCCCAACCACCAGACCCTGGGCGTGCTGATCGGGGAGCGAGGCGCAGGCAGTGCCGCACGCGACGCCTTCATCGAGGCTTTGAGCCAGCGTGGGGTGCAGGCCGGTCGTCTCAGCTATGCGCTCCACACGCTGCCGCAGTTTGCCGAGGAGGCCGAGGCGGCGCGCAGGGCCCAGCGAGACCTGTCGGTGAGCGCCGACATTGCGGCACGCGGGCTTGCGCTGCCGCTGTTTCCAGGGATGTCCGAAGAGCAGCTCGCGCAGCTAGTCGAGGCGCTCTTGGCCGTGGTAAAAGTTGAGCCACATGGGGACTGACAAGGTGCTGGAGGTCGAGGACCTCTACAAGACCTTCCGCATCGGTTTCTTCCGGAAGCGCGTCGAGGCCGTGCGCGGCGTAGGCTTCGACGTGAAGCTCGGGGAGACGTTCGGGCTGCTCGGTCCGAACGGAGCCGGAAAGACCACCACGCTGCGCATGGTGTTGCGCCTGATCTACCCGAATCAAGGCTCGATCAAGCTGTTTGGTGCCGCGCTGTCGATGTCGGCTTTGCACCGCTTGGGCTACCTGCCCGAGAACCCCTACGTGTACCAGTACCTGCGTCCGCTCGAGTTTCTCGACCTGTGTGGGCGCCTGATGGGGCTCGACGCTGGCGCGCGCAAGAAGCGTAGCGCTGAGATGATCGAGCTCGTGGGTCTGTCGCACGCCGTCGATCGCCCCATCGGCCGTTTCTCGAAGGGCATGATGCAGCGCATCGGCCTCGCCCAGGCCCTGCTTCACGATCCGGAGCTGTTGATCCTCGACGAGCCCATGTCGGGCCTCGACCCCATCGGGCGCAAGCAGGTGCGCGACATCATCCTCGCCCAGCGCAAGGCGGGCAAGACGCTGATCTTCACGAGCCACGTGCTGAGCGACGTGGAGATGCTCTGCGATCGCATCGCGATCATCCACAAGGGCCAAGTGGTGGCGCGTGGCACGCTCGACGAGCTGTTGCGGCGCGAGGTGCGTCGGGTGCGCGTGGTGCTTTCCCAGGTGAGCGCAGAGCTGCGAAAGGAGCTCGGCTCCATGGGCCATGGCTTTCACGAGGTCGAGGGCCATGGCGTGGTGACCATCGAGGGCGATGCGGGCGTGGGACCGGTGCTCGAGAGGTCGCTCGCCCACGGCGCGCACGTGATCGAGGTGGAGCCGGAGCGCGAGACGCTCGAGGATCTGTTCGTGCGCAAGGCCATGGCAGTCGAAGCCTGACCATGAAGCGCATCACACCCCAAGAAGCCCACGGGCTGATGACACGCGAAGGGTACGTCTATCTCGACGTGCGCTCGGTGCAAGAGTTCGAGGGCGGCCATCCCGAGGGGGCCTACAACTTGCCCCTCTCACACCTGACGCCTCTGGGCCTGCAGTCCAACGAGCGCTTCGTCGACGAGGCTGTGATGGCGTTCGCGCGCGACACAAAGCTCGTGGTGGGCTGCCAATCGGGGGTGCGCTCGCTGCGCGCTGCCGAGCTGCTCGCGGCGGCCGGTTTCACGCAGGTGGTCGAGCAGCGCGCGGGGCTCGAGGGCGTCAAAGACCCCTTTGGACGCGTCCGCGAGCCAGGCTGGCGGGCTGTCGGCCTGCCGTTCAGCACCACGCCACTGCCGGGCCATGCCTATGCCGAGCTGTGCGGCGCGCCGGCGACGCGCGACTGAACCCGCTGAGCGTTTGAGCCTGCTGCGCGGGCCGCGAAGCTCAGGCGAAGCCCAGCTCGCGCAGCTTGCGCCACAGCGTCGTGCGACTCATGCCGAGGCTCTCGGCGGCGCGGCGTTTGTGGCCTCCGGCCCGCTCCATGGCGCGCAGGATGCGACGCGCCTCTGCGGAATGGGCCTCGGGGCGTGGCTCATCTTGCACGGCGACGTGGCCACGCAGGGGGCTCTCTTCGACCATGGGCTCGATACCGCGCAGCTCGGCGGGCAGATCCACGTCGGTGATCAGCGGACCGTCGCCGATGGCGTAGGCGTATTCGATGGCGTTCGCGAGCTCGCGCACGTTGCCGGGCCAGGGATAGGCCTCGAGCACCGAGCGGGCCGAGCGCGACAGGCCCGAAACGCGCCTCTTTCCGCGCTGATTGTGGCGAGCGACGAGCTTTTCTGCGATCAGCGCGATGTCGCTCTTGCGCTGCCTGAGCGGTGGGATGAACAGCGGGATCACGCGCAGGCGGTACATCAGATCGGCGCGAAACTGACCGGCGTCGACCGCGCGTCGCAGTGAGCGGTGCGTGGCGCTGACGAGGCGTATGTCGACGGCGATGGGCTCGCGTCCACCCACGGGGATGACGCTTCGCTCCTCGAGCACGCGCAGGAGCTTTGGCTGAAGCTCGATCGGCAGCTCGGCGATCTCATCGAGCAACAACGTGCCCCCCTCGGCCTTCTGGATCAGGCCAGGCTGGTCGCGGATGGCACCGGTGAAGGCGCCGCGCACATGCCCGAACAACTCGCTTTCGAGCAGCTGCGGCGGGAGCGCTGCGCAGTTGATGGCCACGAAGGGCCCCTTGCTGCGCTCGGAGGCCGCGTGAATTGCCCGCGCCACGAGCTCCTTGCCGCTCCCCGTCTCGCCGCGCACGAGCACGTTCGACGACGACTGGGCCACACGCGCCACGTCGCGCAGCAGGGCTTTCATCGACGGCTCGCGGGTGACGATGCCGTACTGCTCGATGGGACCGGCTTCGAGCTCGACGTCGACCGGCTCGCGCGCGACGAGCAGCAAGAAACCGCGGAGGCGCTCCTCGTGACGAAGCGGCAGGGCGCGCACGAAGAACGCGGCTTCGCGCCCGTCCGCGAGCACGCGCGAGATGTGTGCGCTCAAGGGCTCGCCCCGCGACAGTGCCTCAGCCATCGGACGCTCGGTCGCCTGACCGCAGATCTGCTTCGGCGCCGACACTCCCAGATCGATGGGGCCAA
>CAYNOM010000032.1:9649-20576 GCA_964398415.1 uncultured Polyangiales bacterium
AGCCAGCCGCTCCTCGGCGAGCACGCGCCCGCGAGGCCCGGCGTCGTGGCCACGACCCGCAGGTTGGGGTCGAGCACGAGCGCTGCGCCCGCGGTCTCGTACAAGGCCGTGCCCAGCAGGTCTTCGACGCTCGATGGCTTCGGCTTCTCGCTGGGTGTCATGGCCTCTCGTTCGGCCTTTCGACTCCGGGATCGACGCCTGCGCTCAAGTCGCCGCATGCGACCTCGCAGGGGCCCGAAAGCGCGCTGGCATAGCGCTCTGCGCACTCTACCGCATCGTGGGTGCGCGTGAAGATGCGCTGCTCTCGCCGCAGGAGCTCTAGCATCCCCGCGCGCTGCATGACGTCGCGTACGGGGCCCTTGACGCGCGCGTAGATCAACCGCACGCCCCGTGCAGCGTAGTCGCGATCGAGATCTTCGAGCGCCTCGAGCGCCGAGGAGTCGAGCTGGTTCACCCCGCTCGCATCGAGCACGACCGCCTTGAGCTTGCCCTTCGCTTCGCGCTCGAGCTTGCGCAGGGTTTCGCGCAGAAAGCTCACGTTGCCGAAGTACAGCTGGGCGTCCATGCGGACGATCAGCACGCCCTCGAAGGCCTCGACGTTCGGATGGCGGCCGACGTTGAGGTAGGCCTGGGTGCCGGGCACGTGCCCCAGCACGGCGTAGTGCGGTCGCGTCGTGCGCACGATGAACAAGGCGAGCGACAGGCCCACGCCGAACAGGATGCCCTGACTGATGCCAAGCCACAGGGTGGCGAAGAACGTCGCCACGAGCAGCCAGAAGTCGTTGCGCTTGATGCGGTACAGCTGTCGGGGCGTCTTCACGTCGATCAGCGTGACCACGGCCGACAGGATCACCGCAGACAGCGCGGCGCGCGGCAGGTCGCGAAACAGGGGGGTGAGCACCAACAAAGACAGGGCCACGACTGCCGCCGTGACGATGCCAGAGAGGCCTGTCTGCGCGCCGGACTTATCGTTGACCGCAGAGCGTGAGAGGCCCCCAGCCACCACGTAGCCGCCGAAGATGCCACTCGAGAGGTTTGCGGCGCCGACCGCGATCAACTCTTGATTGGGCACGATCTCGTACTGGTGCTTGCGCGCGAAGGCCGTCCCCGTGGTGATGGTCTCCATGTAAGAGACGAGGGCCAAGGTGAGGGCCGACGGAAGCAGCGTGCGCACGAGGGCCAAATCGAGGTGCAAGGGCACGAGCGAGGGCAGCCCCGAGGGCACGCTGCCCACGCTGCGCACGCCCTGGGTGTCGAGGCCGAGCAGCGCGAAGGCGAGCGTCGCCGCGACGACCGCCACGAGCGATGCCGGAACCTTGGTCGTGAGCTTGGGCAGAAGGCGCAGCACCACGAGCGATGCCGCGGCCATGAGGAGCGTCGGCAGGTGCCAGCGCGAGACCTGCGAGAGTGCCGAAAACCAGATCTCGTGCACGTAGGCGCTGCCCGTCAGCTTGAGACCGACGGCTTCCCCGAGCTGGCTCGTCGCGATGATCAGCGCTGCAGCGGAGGTGAAGCCGCTGATCACGGGGCGGGACAGGAAGTTGACCACGAAGCCCGCACGGAGGGCCCCGAGCACGACTTGAAGCGCGCCGACCATGAGCGCGAGCAAGATGGCCGCGCTCGCGTAGTCGGCCGTTCCTGTTTGCGCGATGGCCCCCACGGCCGCCGCGGTGAGCAGGGAGTCCATCGCGACCGGGCCCACCGCGAGCTGCCTGGAGGTGCCGAACACCGCGTAGGCCACCGGTGCGACGAGGGCGGCATACAAGCCCGCGATGGGCGAGAGGCCCGCGAGCATCGCGTAGGCCATCGCTTGCGGTACGAGCACCACTGCGGTGGTCACGCCTGCGCCGAGGTCCTTGCGCAGCACCTCCTTCGGGTAGTTGGGCAACCAACCTGCGATCGGCAGCACTCGGCTCAGCGCGCCCATGGCTCAGGCGTCCGTCGCGGGGGTGAGCTGCGCCAGGCGAGCGCTTCTCCACTGATCGAACAGGCGAAAGCCGACTGCACCGGTGATCATGGCGAGCACGAACACGAGCGCTTCCTTCGCGCCTGAGCCGGCGACGACGAGCGCAGGACCCGGACACATGCCCGCGAGGCCCCAGCCCACACCGAAGATGGCAGCACCCGTGAGCAGGCGACCATCGATGCGCTTTGCCGAAGGCAGCTCGAAGGCCTGGGCTGCGAGCGGCCACTTCAGGCGCACGATGAGGCGGAACAGGGGCGCGTACACGAGTACGGCGCCGCCCATCACGAAGGCGAGGCTCGGATCCCAATCGCCTGCCACGTCGAGAAAGCCCATCACTTTGGAGGGCATCGTCATGCCGGAGATCACGAGGCCCGTGGCGAACGCGAGGCCCGAGAGAAATGCGGTGAAAACGCTCATGACAGGTGCCTTGCGACGAAGACGGTGAGGGCGGCGGTCGCCATGAACGTCATGGTGGCCGAGATGGAGCGTGGCGAGCCGCGGCTCATGCCGCATACGCCGTGACCGCTGGTGCAGCCGCTGCCGAGGCGCGTGCCGAAGCCGACGAGCAGACCCGCGAGCGCAACCCAGCCGAGGCTGGGCATGCCCGCGGTGCTCATGCGCTCGGGCATCACGAACTGCATCGCGGCGCCGCCGACGAGGCCCAAGACGAAGGCGATGCGCCAACCGAAGTCGCCGCGCCGGGGCGCGAGCGCGCCACCCACGATGCCGCTGATGCCGGCGATGCGCCCGTTGGCGAGCAAGAGCAGCGCGGACGACAGTCCGATCAGCGCGCCGCCGCCCAGAGCATACAGAAAATCAGGATTCACTTCTTCTTCCCTCCCTGCGCCCTAAAGGCAAGCATGCCGCCGTTCAGGTTCATGACCTGCTCGAAGCCCATCTCGAGCAGCCGTGTGGCTGCGGTCATGGAGCGCCGCCCCGAGCGGCACACGATCAGCAACGGCTGGCTGCGGTTCCAGTCTCGAGCGACCTCGGTGACGCTCGCGAGCGGCACGAGCTCAGATCCCTCGATGTGACCGAGCTCGCCGTGAAACTCGTCGGGCTCGCGCACGTCGACGATGCGCAGCTCGGGTGTGAGCGCGGATAGCTCTGAGATGTGCACGTCGCGCACTTCCTTCGGCATGGGCTTCTCCTGATGCAGGGGCATGCTGTCCTCCCGCGTCACAAGCTGAGCACGAGCCGTGCCGACGTCTAGGAGGTGTTTGACAAGAACTCGGAATCGCACTGGAAAGGCGGGCAGTCAGGGCGCGCTGCGGAGGCTCGCTTGAAACGGCGCTGAACGTCCGTGAAACGAGTGTTGCAACGCCCAGTCGAGTTGCCGACGGCCCCGCGGCGAGCTCAACGCCCGAGGCGCTGCTTCGCGTCGCGCTCGTTCGGGTCGATCTCGAGCGCCTTCTGCCACGCGGCCACGGCCACGCGATCCTTGCCGAGAGCCTTGAGGATGTCGCCCTGCACCACACGGTAGTGGGCGCGACGCGCGCGCAGGCGAATCGCCTCTTCGATCTGAACGAGGCCGAGGTCAGGCTTGCCCAGGGCCAAGAGCGCTTCGGCGAGGCCGGCTCGCGCGTGCGGATTTCTGCCATCCGCGGCCACGGCGCGCGCCAGCTCCTGCTCGGCCCCGGCCGCATCTCCAGCGGCCAGCAGCTTCAATCCTGATCGCACGAGCTCGCGCGTGCTGCCTCCTCCCGCGGCGGCAGGATCCTCGTCCTCCTCGTCTTCCTGGTCTTCCTCCACCGGGGCAGGCGTGGGGGCCACGGTCGGCTCCTTGGGCGCCTCCGCCACAGGGGCTGCCACCTGCGGCGCGGGAGCGGGAGGTGTCGGTGAGGCGGCCGCCGCCTCGTCCGGCAGGCCGGGCTGCGCCGCCTTCGGTTGTTCGATCGCCGCAGCGGTGTCGGCCGCGGGGACGGGCGCTTCGTCGACTGCGTCCACGGGCTTCGCTGCCGTCGCGGGCGCAGGGGTGGCCACGGGCGCCCGGCTGATCGCGGCCACGCGCTCCTCGTGCTCGCGGTTTTGTCGGTCTACCCAGACCACGGCGTACGCGACGACCGCCGTCAGCAAGAGCTGCAGGAGCAGCGCGCGCAGCCTCGGGTTTTTCACCATGTCGGTGACCCGCTGCGCCATCGGCACAGCCATGGGCTTGGTCTTCGCGGGCATCACCACGGGCTCGGCGCCTGGCGGATGGCTGAAGGTGGCGCCGGCGAAGCCCTCGCTGATCGCGGCCATCAGCTCCGGTTCCACGCTCATCGAGGGCGGCTGCGGGCTCGACTCGGCCACGGCATCTTGCATCAGATCGGGCAGCTCGGGGATGTCGTTTGCGCCCTCGCGCAGCGCGCGCAGGGCCGGAGAGCTCGCGATCTCCGTGGGCTCATCGACCTCCTCCGGCTCCTCCGCATGGACACGGGCCGTGTCGTTGGCTGGCTGCATGGCGAGAGACGAGTCGGGAGGCACAGTCGTGGCGCGCTCCTCATCGTTGCCATAACCCTCTGGCGGCACCTCGAAGGGCACGGTGGGCTTGTCGGCCGACGGGGCGCTCGCGGGTCCGCCCATGACCTCCGCGAACGCCGCTCGCGCGGCATCCAGCATGACCGGGTGGCGGTCTGTAGGGGTCTCTTCCGGAAAGCGGGCCGGCTTCGTCTGTGGACGCGGTGCGGCCGCCACGCTGGGCGCCGCGTGCTTTGCCCCCTCAACAGACGGCGCCGCCTGGGGTGCCGCGCCAAGGGTGGGCAGCACGCCTGGGGCGACTCCGAGCAGGGTGCGGCTCGGGCTGGGGCGAATCCGCTCGCCCTCCGAATCGGAACGGTGAGCGTAGCGTGACTGTACTGGCGCCTTGGCCACGCTCGGCAGCGGGGCTGGAACCCCGAGCAGGGTGCGCGCGGGCGAGGGACGACCTTCGGCAGCTTTGGGCTTGACGGCGGGTAGATCGGCGATCTGAGGCATGCCCCGGGGCGTCGTAGCCTTGACGGCGGGTAGGTCTGGGATTTCGACCGCCGCAGGTTTCGCGGCCGGCTTCTGTATCGGCTTCACCGCCGGCAGATCGGGCAGCTCCAGCGTGGGGCCCTTGGCCGCGCCCTTCTTCACGGGCAGCCCCGGCAGGTCAGCGATCTCAGGCTCGGGGGCTGTGTGGGCGGGCTTGATCTGCGGCAGGTCGGCCGCGTCCATGTTCATCGCCGGATGGTCGCCGGTGCGAGCGCCTTCGTCGGCCACGCGCGCCCGTGCCGTACGCTCCTCGACCGCGATCAGCGCCGCCGACGACTGACGCTCCTGCGCGGCGACCTCGAGCGCTTGATCGATCGGCTCCATGATGTTCATCGCCGTCGGGTGCGAGCGCCGCGACACCTTCACCTTGGCGTCGAGCAAGCCGAGGATGCGCACGAGCGCCGTCCACGCTTCCCACTTTTCCGACGTACCACGCTCTGCGAAGGCGCATACGAGCAGCTCGTTCGACAGATCGACGACGCCGCTCAGCGTCTCGTGAAACAGCTCGACATGGAGCGTGGGCCCTGACGCCGCGAGCGCACGCAGCATGCGCGTCGGTCCGAGGGGCCTCAAGCCTATCTCGAAGCTCTCCTCGTTCTTCGCTCGCTCCGTGAGCGCCTTGTCTGCTGCAACGTGCGGACCGACCAGCGCTTCGAGCTCGCCCAGCGCCACCGATCCGTCGTCGAGCACCAGCTTTGCAAAGTTCAACTGGACGAGCGATGCCCAGCGCGCGCGCACGTCGCTGCGCATCTCCGCCACGCGATTCTTGGTGGTCTCGGCCGAGCGCGAGTCGACGACCAGCAGATCGGCGCCGCGCAAGGCCAGCGGATCGCGCGATCCCGCCTTGAAGTCGCCGACGCTTGCCTTGCGCTCTCGCAGCGCCTTGGCCAGGGATGCACCTCTCACCTCATCTTCGGTGACGAGCAAGACGTGCAGGCTTTCGAGTATGTTGGCTGTCCCCATCACGATTCGCGCACCTTCGAGTCTAACACCGTGTTGCGTGTCACCGAGAGATCCGTGCTTGCAGAAAAGCACGCACACGTTGTAGGAGGCCATCGCCTGCGCACATTCGTTCAGGAGCATGCGTGACCGCCTCAAAGCCCACGGCTCTCACTCCCTACCAGCGCCGTTTGTTCGTGTTCTTGGGTGTGGCGACGTTCTTCGAGGGCTTCGACTACATCGCACTGACTCAAATCCTGCCCTCGGTGCGTGCCGAGTTTGCGCTGAGCGAGAGTCAGGGGGGCGTTCTGATTTCGATCATCGGCATCGGCGCCATTCTCGCGTATGGGCTGATACGGCATGCCGACGTCATCGGACGCAAGCGCGTGCTTGGCATCACCATCGTTGGGTATACGGTCTTCTCCCTGCTCACAGCCTTCTCGCGCGACGCATGGCAGTTTGGTGCAGCCCAGCTTGCGGCCCGTGTCTTTCTGCTTTCGGAGTACGCGGTCAGCATGGTGTACGTGGCCGAGGAGTTTCCGGCCGACCGTCGCGGCTTTGCGGTGGGCATGCTGCAGGGCCTCAACAGTCTCGGTGCCATCGTTTGCGCGGGGCTCGTGCCGCTCTTGCTGAAGACGCCCTGGGGCTTTCGCAGCGTCTACGTCGTGGGCTCCGTGCCTCTGATCGTGCTCGCGTTCATGCGGCGAAGCGTGCGCGAGACGGCTCGCTACGAGGCAGAGAAGGAAAAGCTCGGGGCCGGCACCGATCTGTTTCGCATTTTCCGCTCACCCCACGGCAAGCGCGTGCCTTTGATCGCGAGCATCTGGGCGCTCACCTATCTGTGCACTTACGTGGTCGTCACCTACTGGAAGGAGTTTGCGGTCGCGGAGCGAGGCTTCGACGACTCCCAGGTGTCTTTCGCGATCATGATCGCGGCGGTGGGCTCGTTGCCGCTCGTGTTTCTCTCGGGGCGGCTGCTCGATCGCATCGGCCGGCGTCGAGGGGCGCTCGTCATCTTCACGACCGCCTCGGTGTCGACCGTGGTGGCCTACTCTGCCCACGGCTTCTGGCCGCTCACGCTGGGGCTCACGGGGGGGATCTTCGCCTCGAGCGCGGTCATGCCCGTGCTCAACGCCTTCACCCTCGAGCTGTTTCCGACCGAGCTGCGCGCCGATGCTTACGCCTGGTCGAACAACCTGCTGGGCCGCGTCGGGTATGTGCTCGGCCCGCTGCTCGTCGGCTTTGGCGCCGAGCGCTACGGATGGGGGCCGGCCGTGTCCATCACGGCCGTGTTTCCGCTGCTCGCGCTCGTCTTGATCCTGACGCGCCTGCCTGAAACCGGAGGCAAGGAGCTCGAGGAGACGAGCGCCATGCACTGACGGAATGGGAAACGCGCGGCACCGAAGCACCGCGCGTTGACCGTTCGTCGGCGATGGGTCGCCTCAGTTGCCGATCGAGCCACCGAGGCTGCCGCCCGCTTCCACGGACGTGTCGTCGGCCTCGATGCTGCCCTCGGCGCCGGTCTCGACGGAAGGGGCGGTCTCCTCGGCTGCGGGCTCGGGCTCCGGAGCGGGCGCCGGGGCCGGAGCCGGCTCGACGACCTGTTCCTCTTGCGCTGGAGCCGTGCCCTCGCCCGAGAAGACGTCGCCGAAGCGGTACGTGAGAGAGGCCATGGCGAGAAAGCCCGGGGCCGTACCGCCGATGAAGTTCGGACCACCCGTGACGAAGCCGTTGGTCACGACGCCGTCGAAGGAGAAGTTGTCCTTCGCGAGCCCGAGGCCGGCATTCCACTGGAACGCGCCACTCGCGGTCCGGTTTGCGACCGTGGGGTCACCCACCGCGGACGAGCTCAGGTTCCACAGGTAATCGAGCCCCGTGCGCACGTACAGCCAGTCGAGCAGCTGCACCTCCGCAGACATGCGCGTGGTCGGCACGGCGAACGCGATGCGCATGGTTTCGTTGTCGTCCACGTCGCCGTTGGGCTCGTCGCGGCCGAAGCCGACCATGAGGCCCGCGTAGGCGGCCACCTTGGCACGCTCCAGGTTGATCGAGGGGCCCACGCCCGCCATCAGGTTCATGTCGAAGCGCCCCGCGTCGGTGCCTGCACCCGTTTGCTCGGCGAGGGTCGCCATCTCATTGCGCGCCGCCAACTGGCCGAGGAAGCCGATGTCCACGACGTCGTTGATCGGGTAGTAGCCGCGCGCGAGCACGCCTAGGCGCAGCAGAAAGTTCGAATCCTCGCTGTCGCCCGCGATCCGCCGGCTTCCGAGCCCGAGAGAGACGTTGCCCGACAGGTCGAGGCGCAGCCCCTCGGGGGGCAGCATCGAGTAGCCGCCCTGCAAGGTGATGAACGTCGTGCCCGAGCCCGTCACGTCGCCATCGTTCGACACCACGTCGGCGCCGCGACCAAAGCCGATGCGCGCGCCGAACATGCTCTCGGCGCTGAGGGTGCGGCCGTAGATGAAGTCGATGAACGTGGCGGGCGCGACGGGGGTACCGCTGGCATTCCCGTTGAAGTTGCCGAGCGTGAACGGGTTTTGCACGCCGTTGAGCCAGGCGAGCTCGGAGTTGAAGCCGACGACGTCGGGCGTGAGGATGTCGCCGCGGTGCAGCGACAGCCCGTAGCCCACGTCCTCGTTGCCCAGCGTCAGCACGCCGTTGCCCGAGTTGCCCGCTGCGCCGTAGTCGGCGCTGATCATGTTGCGGTACTTCACGGTGTACTGCGGAAACGGGAAGAGGTCGTCCTTGTCTTCGATGAGCAGGTTGCCACCCAGACCGGTTCGACGATCCGCGTGGGCCGTGCTGCTGAGCAGGAGCGTGTTCGCGGCCAGGCAAGCGAGGCCCAGCAAGACCTTCCGACTACGCATGTTGGTATCCCTCGGTGGGCGCACGAGCGCCCTCTAGTCGCTGACCGTGGTCAGTGCGCGCCCTCGATGGGCGCACCGCGAAGGCTACCTGTGAGGATTCACGGGCATCAAGAAACCGACATCTGGCGGAAACACGAGCTGCTGCGGACGCTTGGGCGCTCGGGCGCGGGCCGGCGCACGTTGCCCTGTCGCGCCCCTATTCGAGGCGCGCCATCACGTCGGCGAGGTTGTCGCGCCAGTGGGGCATGGGGCCCACGATGCGCTCGGTAGCCGCCAGATCGAGCACGCTGTAGGCCGGGCGCTGCGCGGGTCTTGGAAACTCGGCCGTGGTGCACGGCGTGATGGTGCAGGTCGAGCCGGCGAGGCGCGCGATCTCCGATGCGAACTCGTACCACGAGCACTCGCCGCCGTCGGTGACGTGAAAGATGCCGCGGGCGTGCGCATCGAGCAGGGCGAGCGACACGCGCGCGAGGTGCTCCGCGTTCGTCGGCCGTCCGCGCTGATCGTCGACCACCTTGAGCGCGTCGCGCTCCTTGCTGAGCTTCGCGATGGTGCGCACGAAGTTGTTGGCCCAGGGGGCGTAAAGCCAGCTCGTGCGCAGGATCAGGTGCTCGGCACCGCTCTCGCGGATCGCGAGCTCCCCCGCCGCCTTCGTGCGGCCGTAGGCGTTCTGAGGCGCGAGCGCGGCGTCTACAGGGTAGGGGCTCGCGCCGTCACCGGCGAAGACGTAGTCGGTGCTGAAGTGCACGAGCGGCACGCGCTGCGCGGCGCAGGCGAGGGCCAAGACGCGCGGCCCTTCGCCGTTGGCGCGCAGGGCGGCGGGTTCGTCGGTTTCCGCCGCATCGACGTTGGTGAAGGCGGCACAGTTGATCACGGCGCGATAGTCGCCCTCGACCACGGCCTGAACCTGGGTCGGGTCTGCGATGTCGAGCTCGGGTAGATCGAGGCCGCGAAAGGTCTCACCGCGCAGGCCGAACAGCTCGCGAAACGCGCGCCCCAACATCCCGCGATCTCCCAAGAGCAAGTAGCGCGTCACCGGGCCTCCTCGTAGTGGGGCAACTTCGTCTTGTCGATCTGGGCGAGCGGCGGATGCAGCGCGTCTTTGCCGCTGACCAGCGGGTTCGACACCGGCCAGTCGATGCCCAGGGCCGGATCGTTGTAGGCCACGCCGATCTCATACTCTGGATGATAGAGGTCTGTGCACTTGTAGAAGAACAGCGCCTCGTCGCTCGTGACACAGAAGCCGTGGGCAAAACCCGGCGGGATGTAGAGCTGGCGATGGTTGCTGGAGGAGAGTACGGCGCAAACCGACTTGCCAAAGGTGGGCGAGCCGACGCGCACGTCGACCGCCACGTCGAACACCTCACCCTCGACCACCGACACGAGCTTGCCCTGTCCGTGGGGGTGTTGAAGGTGCAAGCCGCGCAGGATGCCCTTGCGCGAGCGCGAGAAGTTGTCCTGCACGAAGGGGATGCGGATGCCAGCCTGCGCATAGCGCGCAGCGTGAAACGTCTCTTTGAAGTAGCCGCGCTCGTCGCCGAACACCTGAGGCTCGATCAGAAGCACGTCTGCAATGGCTTGCGGCGTCACCTGCATGGCTCAGCTCCGTCGCTTCAGCAAATCGAGAAGGTACTGACCGTAGCCCGTTTTCGACAACGGCTGGGCCAGCTTTTCGAGTGCTGCGGCATCGATCCAGTGCTTGTTGAAGGCGATCTCCTCGGGACAGGCGACTTTGAGACCCTGGCGTTGCTCGATGGTCTGAATGAAGTTTGCTGCCTGCATGAGCGAGTCGTGGGTGCCGGTGTCGAGCCATGCCACGCCACGTCCGAACAGCTCGACGCGGAGCGAGCCCTGCTCGAGGTAGAGCCGATTCAGATCGGTGATCTCGAGCTCACCACGCTTGCTCGGCTTCAGGCTTTGGGCCAGCTCGACCACCTGCCTGTCGTAGAAATAGAGCCCCGTGACGGCGTAGTGGCTCTTCGGCTCCGCGGGCTTCTCTTCGAGTCCGATCACGCGTCCCGACTCGTCGAACTCGGCTACGCCGTAGGCTGAGGGGTTTGCGACCCAGTAGCCGAACACCGTGGCGCCCTCTTCGCGCTCCGCCGCCTGCATCAGCATGCCCTGCAGGCCCTGGCTGTAGAAGATGTTGTCGCCGAGCACG
>CAYNOM010000033.1:0-20191 GCA_964398415.1 uncultured Polyangiales bacterium
CTCAGCCGGACCCAGAGCCCCCCGACCCAGACCCCCCAGACCCCCCAGAACCCCCTCCCCCGCCACCCAGCGGACGGCGCACCACCACCACCTCCGGCGCCGCGCGCTTGGACGCCGCCCACACCTCCTTGGTCGTCCGCTTCGGAGGGTCCACCAACCGTTCCTCGGGCAGCGGTGCACGCTTGGGGGGCGGCGGCTTCGCAGGCTGAGGCGCCTTTGCGGCCTTCGCAGGTTTCGCGGGCGTCGGGGCCTTTGCGGGCGTCGGAGCCTTTGCGGGCGTCGGGGCCTTCGCGGGCGCCTTGGGCTTTGGCGGCGCCTCCGCCTTCGCGGCCGGGGGCTGTGCTGGCGGTTGCCCTGTCTCGGGCTTCAGCTTGGGCTTGCGCTTATACACGTAGGGGACGGTTGGCCGGTTCAGACGATACAGGCCCTCGCCCAGACTCGGACCCGAGGTGCCCTTGATGATCGCGATCCAGTCGTTGGGCCACTGCTCGGCCGCCGCGTTGAGCCGCCTGATCGTCCTCTTATTCAGCGTGATCTCGAAGCGCAGCCCGGCCGCGTTCCCCAGGACGAACGTCCAGCCCTCGGGCGATTCCTGCATCCCCTTGGGCAATTCGTTCAACTTGATCGATAGGTCTATACGAGCCGGCATCCGCGCGTTGATCGCCTAGCGAGCGCAGCGCGTCAAGGGCGGGGCGTGCACGCCGTCAGTAGCAGTACGACACGGGAGCCCCCAGAGGGGCGTCACAAACGCTTTCGTAGTCGTCGCAGTCGGCCTGATCTTGGCAGGGTCGCATGCAGTACGGTCCGGCCTCCTTGCCATCGAGGTCAGGCACCACGGTGCAGAACGAGCCATACGGACAGACACCCCGAGCGTTGCAGCCAGTCGTGCAGATGCCTCTCTCGAAGGCGAACGAGGAAACACACTCCAGCCCCTCGGCGCACCTCCCGAAGCTCTCCCCGCAGCGGCTGCCCAAACCGTCCTCGCATTCAATGCGGCATCATCGGCGGATGGCATCCACGGGTCGCAGTAACACGAGCCGGACTCGCACCCGACGCTCCACCCGGTCCAAGCAACTTGGGCGAAGATGCACTCTGCGCAGGCAGCATTCGCTTCGCTCGTGAGCTTTGTGCATCGTGCAAGACACGATTGCTCGTAGCCGCGATCCAAGCAGGGGTTGTCGCGGTCGCCGTTGGAAGGAGCCGTGCAGGCTTTCTCGCAGCGCTCAGAGATCGTCGGTGCCGTGTCGGGTTGCACTCGCCCCGCATCCTTGGCCGGCGAGGAGTCGTGTCGTGTGTCGCCTCCGTCGGGCGTCGGTGCGTCGGCCAGGCCGGCATCACGAGGCTCGGGCGTGGAGGAGCCACAGGCGGCGAAGCCGAGGAGCGCAGATAGAGCGAAAGCGGCACGGACTGGCGCAGTCGTGTTCACGCTGCGCCATGGAGCACAGCACGTGCCACCCCTCGTCTTCGCTCGTCTGAGGTAGCCGACGGCACCTGCCGCTCGTTCGCTCAGTGATCGCGCTCGCGTGCTCTCTCGAGAAGCGTGCGGATCGCGTAGCCTCCATCGGTTGCGGTGCCTGCGGCTGCCACGTGGCGTTGCCAAAGCTGCGCACACGCATCCTCGAACCACTCCGGGGCAAACACCGAACAAGGCGCAAACTCCGTTCCGCTCGGTGCCCAGAGCAGCGGCGAGCGCCAGCCGCACGAGCACGCGGCCTTGACGTGCTTGAGGACCGTCTTGATCTCCTCGTCGCGTCCGCTCAGCTCGCGCCAGCGGCCTTGGACGTGGCCGGCGAAGATGCCGTGTTCTTCGTCCGGCACTAGGCCCACCAAATATCCCTCGTGCGTCCCGTCTTCGCTGCACCAGCCCATTTGTTCCTCCGCGCCAAAGCATGTGAGTTGCTATCAGTCTTGCAAGTGAACTTGTGAACTTTTGAACGTGCGCGATTGCCGCTGTATTCGCTCGGTATCGTGGAAGTCTTGACGAGATCGCGCGCGTGATTCACAAGTGAACTTGCAAACTTTTGAACCTGTTTGCAGGTGAAAAATGAAGGTAGTCGCGATAATCGGGCAAAAGGGTGGGACCGGGAAAACCACGGCTGCTGAGAACCTGGCGGTGGAGGCCGCGAAACAGGGGCAAACGGTGGTGCTCGTCGACCTCGACCCACAGACGACGGCAGCAAACTGGGGAGATCGGCGAGAGCCGGATTTGGATCGTAGGGAAAACATGAACCCGGCTGTGATCTCGGCGCAGGCGGCTCGTCTTCCTCACGTGCTCCAGGCAGCCCGCAAGGGCGGCGTTACCTTGGCGATCGTCGACACGGCTGGGCGAAACGCTGAGGCTTCGGTGGCGGCGGCACGAGGGGCAGATCTCGTGCTCGTGCCACTCCGGCCAGAGACCAACGACGTGGAGACGTTGCCAGCGGTTCGAGAGCTGCTTGCACTATCGGGTCAACCGCATGCGGTCGTGACGTTTACGCAGGCGCCGATCCAGGGGGAGTACGAGATCGAAATGGCCGAAGTGGCTAGGCGCCACGGGTTTCTGGTCTGTCCTGTCGTGCTCCGCATGCGCCGAGCCTATGCCAATGCGACTTGGCCAGGGCAGGGGGCTTCTGAGTACGAGCCAAGCGGGAAAGCCGCGCAGGAGGTGCGCGCGCTTTACAAGTTTGTGTGTGAACAAGTAAACTTGAAGATCAAGAGAGGAAGCCATGGCGAGGAAAAGCGGCATGCTCGCGGAGCTTGAAAAGGCGGCTTCGGGGACTGGAAGCGCCAAGCGCGTGCGGACGAAGCCTGCTGCTGCGGATGACGCGCCTAGCGGGAGAGCGATTGGAAGTCGCGCGGTAGGTTCATCACGTGCCGGGCGTGTCAATGTCACCGGATACTTCGATCCCGCCGTTAAGCAGTCGATAAGGATGATTCAGGCGAAATTTCCTCATCGACTGACTGAGCAAGATTTGCTCGCTGAGGCGCTTAATGATCTGTTTGCGAAGTACAACGTGCCGCAAACGGCGACACTCGACAAAGACAAGGAGTGAACATGTTCGGCTGTGAACATGTTCAATTGTAAAGCGTCCCCCTGCGGATACGTCTTGTTCGCGCCAACTCCCCAGTGGGGCGGCGACGTTGCAGCGAAGGGGGAGCCTCAACCTGTCGCAAGGGCGCGTTGCGTGCAACGCGCGTGGATCTCGGCGGTGGAGAGGAACGGGAACTCAAACTGAAAGGTCCCGTTCTTGGCCTTGAGGGCCTTGACCCACGGAGCCCAGAGGGGGCCTTTGGGCTGCACGAGCCATTGACCGCCCTGTCCACCCGTGGGGCTGCCCTCGCCCCGGAAGCGGCGCACGAAGGGGTTGGTGGTGGCGTGCCCGCTCGTGGTGTGGGCGTCCACCTGGCAGTGCACGAGGCCAGCGCGGCAGAGCGCATCGCGTAGGGTGTCGGCGAAGCCAAGCTCTCCCCCTGGTTGATCGTCGCGTAGGCCTTGGCCTGTCGAGCAGGCGTAGAGGATGACGCGCACGTCCTCGCGTGCGACGCGGGCGAGCTCGGCGGCGAACACGGGCGCGGTGCGTCGGCGGATGCCGAGCTGAAGGCGCTCGCGGTAGCCATGGCAGAAGAAGGCCACGGTTTGAACGTCCTGGGCTGCGCGCACCAGCTCGAGCACGGAGCCGGGCCGAGCATCGCCACTCTTCAAGAGTTCGATCTCGTGCATCGCGTCCTTGGGCAACCCGTGAAACTTCACGAAGCGCTGGGCCTCGGGGAAGAAGGCGCCTGTGTAGTCTCGCTTGAGGTGGTTTCGGTTCGGGAGAAACACCAGGGTGGACATGGGGGAGGGCGCCTTTCGTGGGGGTCAAAACGGGACAGCGGCGAGCATGCTTTCAAGCTCTTCGGGGGAGCGCTTGCGGTAGCGTCCGGCTTTCTTCAGCTCGCGGGATAGTCGGCGCTCTTCCTGCTCGAGCTGCTCGAGGGCGCGCACGGCATCGGCCTCTTGGATCTCGTAGATCTGGGCTTGATGCTCCGCGACCCATTCGTAAAAGCTCTCGGTGCGCGTGCGTCGCTGGGTGGGCTTGATCTTGTGCTTCACGTGCTCCCACACGACGCGTAGGCCTGGGTCGTCGATGTTGGCGGCTACTTCGCAATCGCTCTCTTGGCGCTTCTCGGCGCGCGTGCGGCCGGGCGAAGTGGGGCAGCTCTTGGGCCTGGTCCAGATCGCAAGCTGTCGCTGAACGGTGCGCTCTTGTTCGAGGGCGCCCACGGCTTTTTCGATCTCGCGTAGGGTCGAGGCCTGCGCCTCGCCCCGGCTGACGACGCACAGGCCGCGTGCGCGTTCGCGGGTGCGGCGGATGCTCTCGCGCAGGCGTTCGCGCGCCTTCTTGGCGCGCTCGGTGTTGCGCTTGCGTGCAGCTCGGCATTGAGCGCTGACCTCGCGGAGCTTCTCGCGGCGTAGGGTCTTGGCGCTCTTGATCGCGGTGCGCAGGGCGCGGAGCTTCTCGCGGTCCTTCTTCTTGAGGTCGCGTTCCATGTCGCGCTTGATCTGTGCGAGCTGCCGAGCGGCGAGATTTCGCGTCATGAGCGTTTCTCCCTTCAGCGTTTGCCTTGCTTGCTGAGGATGACGAGCCCGACGCCGACCGCAGCGGCCACGCCCAGGCCGATGCCGAGGCCCGTGGAGGCGTTCTTGAGGCTCGGCAGGGTAGGGGCTTCATCGGGGACGGCTTGGGCCGGGACGGGCACCTTCTGGCCCGTGCGCGCTTCGATCATGCGCTCCCAGTCGGCTTGGTTCTTAAACCAGTCATCCAGGCGCGGCTCCCACTTGTAGTTCCACCACCGGCTAGACCAGTCGGCGCACTGGGCGCGCACCTCTTGCCATCGCCTCGCGCGCGCGGTCCACGCGTCGCGAAAGGCTTGATCGAGTGCGCTTGTGGGAGCGCCTGCGACGGCCTTGGAGGACGCCGCGATGCGGGCATCGAGTGCGCGGCAACGGCCGAGGATATCGCCAGGAGTGACCACCATCAGTGGGCCTCGCTTTCCCAGCCGATTTGCACGTTGCGCAAGATGTCATCGAGGGTCTTTCCCTCGGCGCGCATCTGCAAGACGGCGTCCACGATCTTGCGCTCGGGGGGTACCTGCTCGTGCATGCGTGAGGCGTCGAAGGGCCTGCGGCACCATGAGCAGCGGTATGGGTCCTCGTGGATCTCTTCGAGGTCCTCGCGATCGAAAAACAAGCCTTCACGCCAAGTCATGCAAGCCCCCATCGTTGGAGAGACTGAGCCCATGCGGCATCGATGCGCCCGAGCACATCGGCGTTGCACGCGGTGCCCGGTCCGCATCCGACGTAGCGGCGCCGGGCCTCGTAGAGGTTGCCGCCGCTCTGTTCGAGCACGGCGCGCACGGCGCGCACGCCACGTTGGGTGTTGAGCAGCGGATCGAGGAGCACATGCGGGTGCTCGTTTCCCTGCACATGGAAGGGTGCAAGGAGCTGAAAGAGACCATAGGAGCGCCAGAGGTTCGGGACGTTGCGCCACGGGTTTGAAGCGAGGCGCGGGTTTTGGAGCACGTGACGGCGGTAGTTGTCGCCCTGGTTCTTCTCGGCCCATCCGGCATCGCCCATGGCGTTTGTGTTGAGACCGCTCTCGAGTTCGGCAAAGGCGACGGCGACACGTGGATCGAGGCCCACGGCGGCGGCCTCGCGCGTGATGAGCGTGAGCACGTCTTCTCGCGTGAGCCGTCGTGGTGCGGACGGGTAGCGAAGCTGGGGCCTCTTCCAGGTGAGCACGGCGATCGAGGCGATGCCCATCAAGGCCAGCATGGGGGCCGCGCTCCTCATGCGCGGCTACCGAGGTGTTCCGGGAAGGTCCGGAGCTTGCGCAGGCATCTCGGGAAGGATGCCGATGTCGACGGGATACAGCTCTTGTTGATTGGCCTGGAAGTTGAGAAAGAGCGCGTGAAAGCTCTGGTTGATCGGCGCCCACCCATACCATTCGCCGTTCAACTCCGGCGCGACGGTGATCAGCACTTTGACGCGATCGTCGATGTGAAAAAGGATCGGGATGAAGGGGTTAGGCTGCTGCGTGCGCGGCTCTTCCGTGCCGACGGTGCCGAACGGGATGCAGGTAAAGGCGGTGCTCCCGGAGTCGAGCCCGTAATCCAGCAACACGAGCCACGCGTTGGGGCCTGAGCTGCCTTCGCCGATGGGAACGCGCTGCAAGATGCAGCCTTGCGGCGATTGCAGAAAGCGCGCGGGTAGCTCGCCCTCTTCGGTAGCTGCGTACAGGGTGACGGCGGCATGGACGCTTGAACCGACTTGGATGGACACGGGTTACCCCCTGAGCTGCGAGATGGTTTCTTGAAGGCTCTTCACGTGCGATTGGATGGCGCGGACGCGTTGAAAGTTGGCGGTGTCGCCGCTCTTCTCGAGACAAGCGGCGAGGATCTCCCCGGTCTTGATCCAGCGCTCTAGGGCGAGGGTGACGCGGGTGAAGTTGTTGGGGTCTAGGGTGGTGTCCATGGTCGTCATCCCTCGATGTCGAAGACGAGGCGCGCGAGATGCGGGCCGAAGATGGAGACGGCGCGCGCGCTCGGTGGCACGGGCACGGGGCCGGGCGGTGGGTTTCCGAACGCGGTCACCAGGTACGAGCCGAGCACGGCGCCTGTGTGGTCGAGCCAGAGCACAGGCGAGGGCGTGAGCACGTCCCAGACGGTCAGGGCCTTTGCGCCGAGAGGAATCGGGAGCGTCGCGGATGCGGTGCTTTGGCTCGTGAGCGTGCGGCGAGGTCCTGGGCCGCGTGCGCGCGTGCCGCGTACGACGAAGGCGCTACAGCGGATGCGATCGAGTGCAATCGCGTCTTGCGGATAGCTCGCGGAGACGCGCAGGGAGCCCGCAGGAAGCGTGATCTGCGTCCCTTGATCCCAGTCGACTTCGACGAGGCCCGAGCGGTCGCCACCATGGCCGAACTCGATTTGCGCCACGCCGCTAGGCACGCCGAGATCGCGCGGCCCCTCGAACGAGGCGCGCTCGCTGTGCAGGTGCACGGTGACCATTTCGCCCGCGCTCGATTCCTTCAGCTCGAGCTGCAAGACGGTGCGAAACTCGCGATCCTCGGGGCCGAGCTCCACGGAGCGGCCGAGGTTTTCGTCACGTTGCCCCGCGACGAGGGATGCGATCTTGAACGTGTGCACGAGGGTTGCTCCTCAGCCTGCGGCAGCTTGGGGTCCTGGGGGTGCGGCGCCTTCGCTCTTCTGCTGTTGCGCGCGTTGTTTGAGAAACAGCTCGTAGGCGGCGATTTGCTGCGCGGGGGATAGGATGCTCATGAGGGATTGGATCTGAGCGTCGGTGAGCGATCCGCCGAGCTGGGCGATCAAGGGGTCGACGGCGGCGGGGTCTTGGCCCACGCCGAGCACGCGGCGCGCGACCACGGGAGCGAGGGTTGCCACCTGGGAGAGGGCCTTGTCCTTGCGGCCCTCGGCACGCATGGCTTGAACCGCCATCAGCTCGCGCTCGTGACGCGTGGAGAGCAGCTCTTCTTGCAACGCCATCACCTGCATGTGGCGCTCTTCGAGCTGTTCGCATCGCTCGCGTAGGCGGGTGTTCTCGTTGATGATCGCGCGCTGCGTGACATCGAAGCCCATGCGCGTTTCGCGGTGCAGGTTCGAGTTGAAGCGCAAGATTTGCTTGATGATGCCCTCGGCGTTGGGCAGCTCCGAGTCATGCGCGGCGCCCACGTCTTGATCGCCCGAGGTGATCCGAAACTCGCTCACGGTTTCGTTGTCCTCGGGATTCACGAGCGCGAGGGCGTAGATCTGTTGGGCGCCTGCTTGCTGGCGGGCGTTCTTCTGCATGAGGGTGAGGGCCTGGGAAACGATGCTCGCGGGGTCCTTCTCCGGGAGCACGAAGCGCTGAACGCGCTTGGAGCCGACGTGCCGCACGTGGATGAGGTCGAGATACACGGCCTCGGGAAAGAGCTTCGTTTGCGTCTCAAACCAGAAGTAGAGATCCATGGCGCTTACCTTTCGGATTCGTGGGTGCTCGCGATGAGATCGAGAAAGCTCTTGGCCGCGACGAGCAAGGAAGAGGGGAGTGCGGGCGAGTCTTGCTCTGTGCTCGTGACGCCGACGTGCATGCCCGCGTGGACGACCGCAGAGAGCGCTTGGGAGCGCGTTTGCGGCGTGTTTCTGGGGGTGAAGAAGAGGCGCGCGAAGGCCGCGACGTAGGCCGACCAGAAAGCGTCCACGTCCGCTTTCCATGCCCTTCCCTCGGGGGGGAGGCGCGGGCGCTCGTGGTTCCACCACACGGAGAATGAGCGGCGAAGCTCAGCGGCTTTCTCGTCGTGCGGGTAGGCCATGGGCAAGCTGTCGATCAACTCTCGAAGCTGGAAGATGTCGGAAGTCATCACGAGCCCCGCGCGCCTAGTTCACTTCTTGTCTTTGGTTTGGGTGGTCTTGGTCTCGGCTTTTACGCCGGTCTCCTTCGTGGTTTTGGCCACGGCGAGCTTGACGGAGCCGAGGGCGCGTAGGTGCTCGGTGAAGGCTTGAACGACTTCACCGGCGCGCTGGACGCTCTCGGGCTTGATGCCTTGGGGCAGACGCAGCACGTTCGCTCTGATCTTCTTGGGCATGACGAATCACCTCAGCGTGGGGGGGCGGCCTCGATGCCGAGGCGATAGGCATCGCGGGGGCTCCACACTTCTTGCGAAGTGCGAAAGCTGCGACGCGGTTTGAAGTAGTCCCAGAGGGGGCCGCCTGAGACGATCTCCGCTTCGCCTGCGGCGAGCGGCGGCACGCATCCGCCCATCACTTCGAGGTCTGCGTTCAGGCTGTGGCCTGCGACGAGATCCCAACGCGTGGTGCCTGCGGCTTGCTCGAGGAGGGTTTGAGCGGCGGCGTCGCCTTGTTCGGCGAGGCCGGCCACGTGTTGAAGCACGCGGCGCGCTTTGGCGTTTCCACGTCGCGCGCGTAGGGCCAGCTCACGAAGCTGGGCGACGTTGAGCATGGTTTGCGGCGCGGCTTGGGAGACGCGCTGCAGGATGCTGAGAAAGCGCTGTGAGTCGGGGTCGCCCCGATCGGCGCTGCTCGCAAACATGCGCATGGCCGCACGTGCGGGTCGGTGTCCTTTCTTCGCTGCGCTCGTGAGGCGCGAGGCGAGGGCGGTTGCGGCGGCGGCCGGCGCAAGCGCGGGCATGGCGAGTGATGCGATGCCGAGCGCGGGCGTGGCCACCTTCAGTGCCTTGTTGGCGATCTTCTTGAGCCTCTTTTTGATCTTCTTGAACATGCGAAAGCCGGCGACGGCTTCGGTGCCGTCGAAGGTCTCGCCTGCAATCACGTAGAGTCCATCTTGCATACGTTCCTCGTGGTTCACGACGCAGCACGGGTGCTCAGAGCGGCGGTTGCTTGCGCGCTCCAGCGGTAGGGCGTGGGTGTCGTGGGTTTGAAGAACGGACGGGGTGCAACGGAGGGTTGGCCCTGGAGGTACCAGGCGAGTGCGCCCGCAGTCTCTCCGCCGTAGATGCCATCGGCGGCCAGGCCGGCGAGGCGTTGCCATGCGGTGAGGTTGGGCCGGGAATATTGATCGCGACCCTTCTTGAGGTTTGCGGCGACGCGCGCGGCTTGGGCCTTTGCGGCCGAGGGGGAAAACCCTGGCGGCGGTTGCACAGTCGTCGGCTCTTGGGGTGTGGGTGTCGCAGGCTGAGGCTGAACGACCACGACAGGGGCGGGCGCAGGCTTCGGCGTGACGACGAACGGCGCGGGGGACGGAGGTGGCGTCACCACGGGCGCGGGAGTGGTGGCCGAAGGATTCGGCGTCACCACGGGTACCGGCACCACGGGAAGCGGTGGCGGTGCAATGGGCGCCGGCACCGGCACCACGGGAAGCGGTGGCGGTGGTGGCGGCGCATCGGACGTGAGCATGTTGTTCACGTCGCGAAGCACATCCTCGCGCGTGTTCGTGCTCGGCATCGGCGGTGGCGCCACGACAGGCGGCACGGGAGATACGGGCAGGGGAGGGGGAAGGGGGTTCGCCGGGCCTACGACGGGCGTAGGCGGCGCCGGAGGCGGCGGGGGCGGCGGTGACAACGCCCAGGGGTGGACGATGCCCGTGGGAGCGGGCAGGGGCGGGGGCAGGGCGCGCGTGGGTCCGCTCGGGCCGCGCGGCTTCATCGTGAAGTGCGCGACGAGCCCGAGGCTTCCGAGCGCGAGGAGCGGCAAGAGGGGAGCGGGCACAATCAACCTACCTTCGTTTGCGGGAAGGCGAGCACGGCCTTCCAGGCTTCATCGGAGCCCATGCCGAGCACGCGCGAGGGGTCTTCGACGACCCCATCAGGGCGGCAGACGACGATGTGATAGACGAGCGCGGTTTGGAGCTTTCGCCAGTGAAAGCAGGGCCACGCGTCCACGCCTTGCGTGCGCAGCTCTGCGACGCGCCAGGCCGCGAGGTCTTCGCAGTCGCCCCATGTTTGCTCGCGCACGGAGGGGATTTGAAGCCACTGCTCGTGGCCCCTCGGCTCGCGGTGGTAGCGCACGGATGCGCGATAGACGGAGGGCGTGTTCGGATGAAAACGCAGGTAAGCCACGTCGAGCCCCACGAGCGCATGAAGCAGGAGCTGCAAATAGGTTTGCGACTCGTGCACCGAGGCGTTGCCCCGGAAAGCGCTGGTGATGAACTCGACGCGGCGCATGGACTACTCCACCGACTTCCCGATCAGGGTGGCGATGAAGCGCGTGGGGGTCGCGGAGATGTTCTGCACGACCATGATCACGTCTTGGCCGATCTGCGCGGTGTCTAGGTCGAGCTCGACGCCGAAGGCGTTGCCCTCGAACGTGCGCGCGGGGATCCCGCCACTCGCCGCGAATTGCGAGTTCTTGCCCACGATGATGTCCTGAATGACGAAGCTCCCGGCGATGTCCGGAGACACCACGGGGCGCAGGCCTTTGAACACGACCTGGGGGCGCGTGATGATGCGCCGTGTTTGGCCAGGGTCGATCGGGGTTTCCGAGTCGAAGCCGAGGGGCACGGTACGGCCCTTGTTGGCGGGGCGCTCTTTGACGAGGGTCGAGCCCTGGGCGATTTTTTCGGCCAGTGCGCGCTGAAGCATGGCGTTTTTGGCGCGTAGCTTCTGGTTTTGAGCGGCGGCCCCCGAGATCAACTCGAGTTCCCCGGCGCTCTCGTCGTCGTCGAGGCCTGCGATCAAGTCGTAGTCATCCGCACCGGCGATGATGTCTTCGCCGAGCATGCCGCTAACGATGTCTGAGTATCTTCCAGCCATGATGATCGTTCCCTTCTGCGCGGGCGAAGCCGCGCATGTGTTGGCAAGGGAGCGGCGCGATTAGGGTTGAGCCGGAGCGGCGGCCGATCCCTGGGCGGGCAGCGCGGCTTGTGCGGCGCCTGCTTCCTGAGACCAGCGGCGGCCGATCCCTAGCCCCAGCGTGTGGAGGTAGGCGGCCATGCAGCCATCACCGAAGTTGTGCAGGTGCTCGGCCGTGTGTTCATCGTCGATGAACAGCGCGACGGAATGCAGCGCAAGTGCGGCGGCCATGTCTGCGGGGACGCCGAGCACTTCGGCGCCGCCGTATCGGCCTGTGACGAGTCCGAAGCCGAACGCGGTGCCTCCCACCTCGAGGCTTTGCACCACGGTCTCGGTGACCTGTTCGATCTGCTTGGACGCGTTCAGTTTGATGGTGCGCGCTTTGGCGAGGGCGTTTTGCGACTTCGCCTGAAGCTCGCGCACTTGCTGAATGGTTGCGAGGCTTGCTGCCATCGTCGAGATGCTCCCTTCTGTCGAGGGCAGGTGTGCGGGTTCTGCAACAGGTCCCGTGCACCGGCCTTCTCAAAGACGATGGGAGTGCGCGCTCCAACGTTCAAACTGTTAAAGGTTCGGTAATTCGCACGCGAAAAACTGGGCCAGAAACGCCGTCAAAAGCGCGATTTCTCGGCACGCGTGTGACAGCGCCTAACGGTACGTTCGATAATTCGCGCGCTCAAATTCGACCGTCATCACCCCTGCGTTTGGAGTGTCCTGTGGCCCTCGTGCGTTGCGGTTGGAGAGGTACCCTGTGGTGCGGGGTCCCCGGGAGGTTCACCGGGCATGCGCGACGATGACGAGGTGGGACAAGGCGAGGTGAGAGGCGATCAGGGAGTCGAGGACGACGGGGGGCCGGAGCGGGGTAAGCGCCGCAAGCCTGTGAAGCCGCGTGGTTCACATCCGCGTGCGAAACGTTCGGGCCGGGGTCGCCCACGTGCGCCAGTCCAGATCGAAATAGACTTGCGGGCCTACATCAGCCGGGTGCAGGCGGCGCGCTTGCTCGGCTGCACGGTCACGCAGATGCGGCGTGACGAAGACATCTGGTTCGCGGGCACAAGCATTCGGCGCAAGGGGGTGACGTACTACCCGCGCCAGCAGTTCGAGGAGCTACGCCAAAGCAAGATTGATGGGAGCTTCGAGTGCTACGAGCTGTTCGCGCAGGGCTACGGCCCACATGAGGTGACCATGCGCCTCAGGCATCGCAAGCCCGCTGTCGTGCGCATGTCCTATCAAGACTATTTGGCAAACATGGCGCTCGAGGCGAGCCGCACCGTGCTCGAGCTTGACCCGGACATGAACAGCGAGGACTGGAAGCGTGCGCACGGCTTCCCGGTGGATCGTCCGCTTCATCAGGCGTGGATCCGTACGGCGCTCGAACGCGTGGCGATGATCGCGAGTCTGCGCGAGGCGTGCGATCTGGCAGTGCAGCGCTTCGAGAAGGCCGCGCGGCGCCGCGGCAAGGGCGGCGGAACGGACGAGGGCGAGCCGTGATCGAATTTGCCGCGATCGCCTCAGCGGTGCCTGCAAGGGACGAAAAACGACGCTTTGGGAGCGTTCATGGTGGCTTCGCACCGGTCTTTCTTGACCTCGGATCCGGACCACGGGAGATTCAGCCCGAATAACCACACGAAGCTAATCAGAGCCAACGAGCACAAAGAAAAACCCCGGAGCGACTGACAGAAGCTCCGGGGGTGTTCGTTGGATTTAGGGCGGCGAAGAACTTTCGACGGTTCTACTTCAGCCACCCAAGCCCGACTCGAGTCTTTCGAGCCGTCGAGCCGAACTGCGTGCAAAATACCCAACGAGCGCCCGAAGCACAAGATGCCGTACGCGTGGCGCGAGAATTCCCAGAGTTCTCGTGGCTCGGGGATGCGCTTTTGCAGGTGTCGGCGGCGCGCTTTCCGATTGCGCGCATGCTCGTGGGGCAGGGGTTCGAGCCGAACGGCCCGGAGGTGCTCGGGACGTTGGGGCTCCGCGCGGGCAGCCCGGAGAGGACATCCAGCGTCCAGGCCGAGGGGAAGGCGCCCGGGGTCCGCGGCCCTTTGTTGCAGGCGGCCGAGATGCCCAAGGCGAAGCCTCCCCCGCGCCGGTTGCGTCGGGCGACGAAGGCGCACGCGGCGCGGATGCGCAAGGCCGTGGTGGGCGAGCTGGACGAGCGCGTAGAGAAGGAGCCTCGCGAGTTGCGGGAGTACAGCGACTTGATCGAGGCAGGGCACTACCTGAGCGAGCGCGACTTTCGACGGGTGCGCACGGCAATCGCGGACCGGTCGAGTGCGCGCAACCTGTTGTGGTTGATCGGGGCGGACCAAGCGGCGAGGTTTGCGGAGCTGGACCTTCATCAGCCGCAGAACCGGCGCGCGGTGGCGATTCACTACGCGCTTCACCAGATGAAGGCGCCCGAGGGGTTTGCATCGACGATCCGAACGGGGGTAGGGCGCGCGTACTTTGCCGCGCTCTCGGCCGACCCGCGCAATCCGAACCTTCTGGGCACGAACGGTTACCGTCCGAGCGTGACAACGATCTCGCACACGCTGGGCCTCATCGAAGAGGTGCTCGGCTACGACTTCAACCGTTGGCAGGCGCCGCACGACCAGACCGCATCGTGTGAGTGGCTTCCAGGCGCGCGTCACCCGGTCAATCGCTACTACGTGGCGCACACGTCGAGCCCGCGCGGGCTGACAGCGCTGCTCGAGAACTTCGGCAAGCCGCCCGTGTCGCTGAAGGAGCTGCGCACGCGCTGGGAGGCTGCCGAGTCGCGTTCAGCCGAGGAAGCGCGCGAGGCGTGCGCGGAGTGGGCCGAGCAGTTGAAGGCCGCCGCGCCTGCCGAGTCGGCGAGCGTCGCGCAGCCTCCCTAGCGGGGCGCACAAGTCGAGCAGTACGAGCGGCGATGGACCGGAGGGGCGGCGCGTCCTGCGCGCTTCTGGCGTCGTTCTCGCGGCCTCTGCGAGGCTTGTACGGGCGCCTACAGACGCTGCGAGCCGTGCGCGCTGACGAGCCGTGCGCGCGGCGCGCGGGCTAACGAGCGTTCTGCATCAGGCGGTGGGGCCGCCGCATCGTGTCGCCATCCCTTTAAGCGTTAACCGGCTTCACACTAGGACCCCTACCGGTGAAACAAATTCAGAAAGAACGAACCCCACCCCCAACCCCGCCCCGCGGGCGGGGAGCCTGAAGAAAAAGCACCCTCACGAGTCCTCTTCTTCGCTTCAAGCGTCTCGACGCTGTGGGGGTCCCCTGCGCCATTCTCTGCGCACATCCTCATCACACGCGCGGCCCACGCCGCGCGGCCTTGAAGCTCGACACCTAACGCGCCCCCACGCGAGTCTCGCCAAGAGGGTTGGAGCCTCGCGGGCACGCTCCCTGCAGACAAGACCAAGCTGGTGGAGCTGTGCCAACTCGTGCCTGGAACCTGTGACTTAAGTCTCTCGCAGCCCCCGATCATCCGTCTTGACTCGGATCAGCTATGTGTGATGGTTCGCCAAACCCTCTCAAGGAACGTTCATGCTCAAGCAGGTCCTTTACCTTGCGTGCATTACCGCATCCGGTGCGATTGGATATGGCTCTGCCGATACCTCGGCACCAATGGCAGGGCACGCCACATCCGTCACTGACGCGATGCGTCGGCCAATCTCTCTCGGTGGCCAAGACTTGCTCAATGTAGCGCTACAGCCGCTGAGCATTGAACGAGACGCCGTGACGCTTGGTATTAGCGTTCAAAGCGCCTTTCAGGGATTCGCCTCAGTGCAGTATGCGATCACTGTCGTAGATGACGACGGAGAGCTGACGCAAGAGCACATCATTTCCGAGGCGATCCCGCTCGCACACAACGAGACCGTGTCCGTTTCCGAGCAAATAGACGGCGACCTGCCCGACGGCTTCTATGCAATACACGCCGTATTCGCAGGTCTGTCAGCGGATGACAACAGCCAGGTTGTATCACGTGATTTCTACTTCGAAGTGGCAAGCGGTAGCGCGACGCCGATTGACGAAACTACGTACTATGCCTACTCAAACGCATACCTGGCTCACTCGGAAGAATCCATGAGTCTCGAACCGGACATGGTGGTCCCATGAAGACCCTCGTGCTGATCTTATCATTCCTTTTCTCACTGGCCATGGGCGGTGCTGTCGCACGTGCTCAGTCGATTCTCCAATACAACGTTGGTTCTGCACGCGGCCAGTTGTATTACTTTGAGAACCAAGGAAACTACTGCATGTGGCGCTACCCCTCAGGGGCAGTACACGACTGCACGGGTGCTCTGTATCAAGAAGGTGATTACGCAACGAATCGCCCGCTTCGTAATGTCAAGGTTTACGTGCAGGATGCGGACACCTTTGCCGTGATCGGGTCTGGCATCACTGACAACAGCGGCGCTTACAACATTACATGGGCAAGCTACCGGCGATGGCCCGTGCGGCTTCGCGTGGTCACGTCGCTTGAGCACAAAGACGGTCGATTTACTGTCCTAAGCAAGACTGGACAGAAATACATGATGTTGACGCCGAATGTGCTTCGTGGAAACGCCACGGCGATCAACTTTGGTTCTCATGTGTTTGGTAGACCAACTGCACCAAACAAGATTGCGAACCTATACGCTGGTGCTGAGTTCATGTGGGCATCTCTGAACGAATCAGCTCGCATGCGCAGTAGATTCAACAATCTCCAGATTCTGGCTTTCTTCGCGCAAGACGAGATTGGCCCAAATCGTACTCAGGACTGCAACAGCTCGTGTTTCGTCAACGGCTTTAACCAGCTTCATATCAACGAAAACGACGCGTTTCGACCGCAGGCTCGTATCTGGCACGAGATGGGGCATGCCGCCTCCTACGAAGCGAATCACCGCTGGCAGCATGCAGGCTACGATTACGTCCCCAGCAACGGCTGGGCTGGCGCCATTGGGAAATGGGTGGGTGGAGTGTTTGTTCTGGAGGGCTTCAAGTATCCTCCATACCCAACAGGAGATTGGGGGACAGCGGGATGTCAGCGCTCCGATGTTTGGTGTCTGGAGACTCCCGAGTGGCTCAACGCAGGCTTTGAAGAAGCAATGGCCACCTTCCTTGCTAGCCGGGCGATCTATCGACAAAATGCGCCCGCTCCTTTGCTCTGCCTCAGCGAGTTTGGGTGCAATGATGTGGGTAGAAATCAAATAGAGCTTTCAAAGGGTGCGGCGTGCGTTGACGAAGAAGGACGCATGCCGATGAGCTCAATACGTTACCTATGGGACGTGTACGATGCTCACGTGGACGGTGAAGATAATACGCTCACGTCCTTTACTAACGTCATCAATACGTTGACTTCGTTCGAGGACGGAACCGGCAATCATCAGGATCGCGAGAGTGGCAATGACGGAGTGAATGCATCCGATTTCGCCGTCGTGATGAGTAGTTCTATCGGATACAGTAGCGGCCACCTTCTCGAGATGAATTGCAGGCCCTATGTACAATAGGCCAAGGATGATTCTAGGTCTTCTGCTGCTCGCAGCCGGATGTGGTTCAGCTCAGGCCCCGTCGTTGCCTGGAGATTCGGTACCACAGGATGGCGGGGGCGGTCTTGTCCTAGATTCTTCGAATAGCAGTAGCTCGAGTGACGATAGTGGTTCGATCGAACTAGGACCTACGGCCGTGTTGTGTGACGGATCGTCTGGAGTTCGGCTCGACTACCGCTTGCTTGCCACTCAAGAAACGATGCCGGGCGAGCAGTTCATGAAGATGAACGGCCTTCTGTGGATGAGGATCTGGGGCGATTGCACCTACCAGGTATTTGATGGCGAGGCCGTCCGAGAAGGAGGGCTATCCGCTGATGAATCCGTCCAGTTAGCCGAGGATGTGTACCTTGGGAACTGGACTCAGCTTGGAAGCTGGCCTGCCGTTGGTGTTTCTCACCCAGCGATCATGAGTCTCACCGACAGCCGAGGGAACGGTCTCAGTTGCGGATGTGGCAACCCGGATGCGCCAAAAGAGCTTCCGATTCTAGCGGAGAATATTCGTCGCTGGTTCAAAACGCTTCTTTCACAAGGTCAATCCGTCGGTGGGAGTATGCGAATCGCTGCTGTCGAGATTCCGGTTAACCCGCCCATACCAGAAGGGTTGCGCCCATACTTCTGGGATCTGGAACTTCCCCTATCCAGCTTTGGCATACCTGGTGAGGACTCCGAGCGAGCAGCATATGAACGAGTAGATGTGCTCTTAGAGGAACAAGAAGGTCTGGCCAAGCTTCGCGCATTGCGTTCATTTGCGGCGGAGTCCATCCCAGGAGAGTACGATTACGGTTACTCCAACTACGGGTACTTTCTGGTTGGTGACAACCCGTCCTGGCAGGATGGCCCCGTCTATCGGTTTCACATGCGTGACGTCGCCCGCGGTGAGCAGCCAGATGGCAGAGTGCCGCTGCCATGAAACGCAGGCAACTGGTTGTTGTTGGGATCTTGTGCCTCTGTTCGTTTGGGCTGGCACGAATCTGGCGCGAGAATCGGGTGTCAGCCTCGCCCGGCTCAGCAACCCCTAAGCATGAACCCGTGCCGGTGGCGGAACGCCACAGCACGGGCGATGTGGAAGCTCGCGCGTTGCCAAGGGCTAGAGCCAAGGGGTTGGGGCCTAAGCAAGATTTGCGTGCTCGTCCCGCCGATGAGTGGCAGGGAATGCTTGTTGATGTCTCGGTGCAGCAGGAGTGCTTCCGAAGTGCCGTGTGCGGCTTTGCGCTCGCTTGCATCGACGGCAAATGCGGGCCGTGCTCTCGCGACAGCGAGTGTGAGGCTGGCGAGGTTTGCGTCCTAGACCACTGCGTGCTGCGTCAACTTGCAGCGTGTCGAACCCGTAAGGATTGTGGAGATAGTTTATGTCTGCTCACGGGACTGAGCGCGGACCCGCGCAATAATGGCGATATGAGGTCCTTGTGTTCGAAGGATGACGTGGATCATCCAGAGTCACCTGTTCCCGATGATGACCGCCCGGCATCGCCGCACGTTGGACCTCACGACCCGCGTTCGTTGATCGAAAACCTGTACAGATTTCAACGTTGAACGGGGACTTGGAGATCAACTAGAGCAGTGCCTCCGAGGGGTTTCGGGTCCAGCTTTTGACCCTCCGGATGTAGGTATCGACGGTGCGGGGATTCTGCCACCCTCCGGCCTCTGCGATCTCGCGATCGGAGTAACCGAGCTTGGAGGCCTGCGTCGCGAAGGAAGCGCGCAAACTGTGCCCCGTGGCCTTGTATCCGGCGCGCTTGGCGCAGCTCTTGACGATGGTGCCCACGGTCTCGGAGCGTATGCGTCCGTCGAGCTTTCCGTTCGGGAGCACGCCAACAAACGCGGCGTGCGGGTCGTTGGCGCTCTCGGCTGCGCGCACGTCGAGCCATGCGCGCAGCACGACGACGGGACAGACGCGCGGGTCATCGCGGCGCTTGAGGTGGCGATAGTCGGGCTTGCCTTCTCGGTTGGCCTTACTGTGCCGCACGTGAATGCGCAGGCCTTCGGTTTCTTCGACCACATCGACGATATCGAGCGCGGCGATCTCCGAGCGTCGTAAGGCCCCGAGCAGGCCCACGAGCACCACGGCTCTGTCGCGCGTGGCGATGCGCTCGAGCGCGAGCGCGTTCCATCCGCGCTTGGTGGCCTCGGGCTGCACGTCGAGCATGGCGAGGAGCGCGGAGCGCTCGAGGGAAGGCGCCTGGCGAATGGGCGTGCGCCCTGTCCTGCTCTCCGCATAGAACGCGCGAAACCACGCGCGCACGATGGGTGACGAGCTCGGCGGCTCGAGCCCTCGCAAACGCGCGATGGCCGAGAGCGACGCGCACGTGCGGCGCACAGAGAGCGGCGCGCAGGTCTTGGCGCGGTGCTCGAGGTAGGTGACGACCTGGGCCGGCGTGAGGGCCTGGGGGTCGAGCCTGTTCGTGGAGCACCACTCTTCCCACTGCCGTAGCTCGGTCTGATAGGCGCGGCGCGTGGCGGGTGAGAGAGCGCGCGCGGCGCGCTCGAAGGCGGCGCGCGCATCGTCGAGCGTGGCGAGGTCTGCGCCTTCGTGAAGCGTGATCGTGGGGCGTGCGAGCATGGTCGCCCATTCGATCAGACGGAGGATCCGTCGTCAACGTGTTGCCTACGATGAAAGGGCTAAGGCTAGAGAGGTCCTGCGACAGGCTACCGACGGATACTAATGGCGGCGATAACGATGGCGAGTACTGAGAGAGCGAGATCCATGATTTCGTAGGAGGTCATGCCCTGGGCACTGGGTTCCTGATAGAAGCCATGGTCCGCGGCTGGGTTCCTGATAGTCGCGATTCTGAGGGCATCGCGCAGCCCTTGCCTGATTTAGCGCCGAGGAGCCTCACTTGATGAAGACGGCACCGGCCCTGAGAGTCCGGCTCGGATAAGCGAGCGGAAAGTGCACTTCCGACCAGCCTCTTGAGATGGCGTGTCCGACAACCCAGTCACGAACAGTTTCGACGAGATTGGTGTATTGCCAATTATTCGCAGTGTTCGCGATCTCGAGAATGTCTTCCGAGCTTCGCCAGGCAACGCGGTTGTTGTCGCTCAGCTCGTTCGGTTCCGGAAATTGCTTCTTCTTGCCTCGTTTCGTCGCGGCCATGCCTCTTCCCCTTCCCCTTACCCTATCGCTCAGCGTGGCCAGCGCACAAAGGACCAAGACGCGCGTAGCGCGAGCTGCTCCTGCAAGTGCTGTTCGGCGCGGATCGCGCGTTCGAGTCGCGCGCTGACGGGCGGCCCGAGCCTGTGCCATCGCCCATCGAGGTAGACATGCGTGGGGAGCTGCGTGCGGCGTGTCGTCATGCCCGCGAGCATAGCCGGGGCATGGTCTCGGCGTCCCCTCTGATCAGCCACCTCTGAGAACGTCCAATTCTCAGCGGTTGCTCAGCCGGACCCAGAGCCCCCCGACCCAGACCCCCCAGACCCCCCAGAACCCCC
>CAYNOM010000034.1:0-20174 GCA_964398415.1 uncultured Polyangiales bacterium
CGGCGAGCAGACGATGGGTGCGGTAGGTGAGCTCGACGAGCCCACGCTGCTCTGTTTCGGCCAGGATGGCCGTGCTCTCGCGCTCGAAGCTGCCCACCTCCCCGCAGGAGAGCTGCTCACGCAACACGAGGACGCGTGCTTGTAGCACGGCGTCGTGGGCGCTCTCCGCTCGGGCCGCGTCGAGCAGGCTGAGGGCGAGCGAGAGACGCCGTGCGGGCGCGATCGTCTGAAAGACCCAGTCGTCCGCTGCACCAAGGACCTGCAGTTTTTCGCGCGGGGCGAGCCCCTCGCAGAGCTCGAGCGCGCGTGTGCGCGTGCCGTCGGCGTCGTGGCGAAACGGATCACGTGCGTAGAGGCGCGACAGCGCTGCGAGGAGCGCCGCGCAGAGCGCCGGGTCCTGTGCTTCGCGCAGGGCCTCCGTGCACAGCTCGGGCGTCGCTTGATCGAGCTCGGCTTGGGCGACGACGACTCGGGCCAAACGCTCGTGTAGCCCATGGCGGCGGCACACCCTGAGCGCGCGCGTCAGCACCGCGGGGTCGACCCGTCGCGCACCACGGCTGTGCTGCAGTGCGTGCAGCGCGAGCAGCGCGTCGCACAGAAGAGGGGCATCCGCGTGGCGAGCGTCGTCGAGCAGCGCGATCGCCCGTAGGTAGCTGGCCTCGGCCTCGGCCGTATCGTCATGTGCTTGTGCACCGCGCGCGGCGTCGACGAAGCCCTGGGCGGGCGCGCCTTCGAGCGCGGCACCGTCGACCTCCACCGGCGTGACCCAGCGATAGCCCCGACGCTGTACCGTGAGCACCATGGCCTGGCGCTCGCCGTCGTCACCCACAGCCCGCCGCACCTCCTTGACGAGGCGAGTCAGGGCGGCAGAGGTCACGCTGAGGCCGGGCCACAGGGCGGCCGTCAGCTCAGCCTTCGTCAGCACCTGCTCGCGATAGCGAATCAAGAGCAGCAAGAGGTCGAAAACCTTGGGCTGCAGCGGAACCTCGCGCCCACTGCGGCGCAACGTTCGTCGTGCGGGGGACACTTCTGCGTCTGCGAAGCGGTAGACGGTCGACATCGCTCAACACACGAACCTACGCCGCTCGAAGCCAAACATCACGAAATGATCACCGCACGCGGGCCCGGTTTGAGGCACAACGAAACGTGATGACGACGACCGACACCAAAACCATCCACGAGTTTCTCGCCGAGAATCCGAACGTCGACGTGAGCCGGGCATGGGAGCGCTTCTGGCGCATCCTCACCGAGGTCAAAGACAAGGTCACCACGCGCTTTCCCGTCGAGCGACACCCGTCGTGTGCGGGCCGCGAGTACTACACCTCGCCGAACGGGCAGTGGGAGGGCTCGCTCAACACGTTCACGGGGCCGGGCGTCGACTGGCTCGTGCACTCGTGGCTCGGCAGCCGCAAGAACAGCATCCTCGACATGAACGCCACGGTGTTTCTCGGCCAAGAGACGCGCGTGCCGCATCTGATCTGCGTTTTCGGGACGATCCCACGGGTGTTCTTCTACTGCGACTACGTGCCGCGCTCGGACATCCGCGTCGATGAGGCTTACCTTCAGCGCTACTTCGAGCCTGTGAACAAGGATTATCTCGCGCTGCGCTCCGATCCGCGCTTCACCTGGTCGGCCAGTCACGGCACCTACATGCGGGCGCTCTTGTCTCCCGTGTGCTCGAGCTTCACCGCCGAGATGAGCGACGACGTGATCGACACGCTCGAGGCCTACGTGCAGCGCTTCGTCGATCGTTGGCTCACCTGGATCGACGAGGCCGAGCCCGTGAAGGCCGCAGAGCGAGCCGCCTTGATGGCCTACGATCACAAGGTGCGTGAGCTCGGCTACCGCCTCGACCCCATGAACGCCCTCGCGGAGAACGTCTTCGGCGCCGAGAACGTGGCCTCGATGGTCGAGATGCGCATGGGCCGCGCACAGATGGACGCTGCCCAGCGCGGCCGGTGAGCTCAGGCGACGAGGGCCTGGGGCTCGCTGCGCGCCCATGACAGCGCAGCGGCGAGCCGCTCGCGCGCGCCACCGCGGATGAGCGCACCGTGGGCCATCACGAGGTTGTCGAAGTCGAGGTCTAGGAGCGTGTCGAGACTGGACGCAAACTGCGACCTGTCTGCGACGTTGCGCTTCAAGAGGCGGCTCGTGCCGAGCTTGTCCCAGGCGCCGACCATGCGCAGCACCCAGGGCGTGAGCGCGCCGCGTACCTCGTTCGGGCCCATGTTGAACACGAGGTCGGTCACGATCAGTGTGCGACTTTGGGTGTGCAGCAGGGCGTGCTCGTTCATCCAGGGCGCCCCCTTTAGCTCGACGAGCTCGAGGCCCCAATCACGTCGCGCGCCGGAGACGAGCGCTTCCGAGAAGCGCACTTCAGGCTTCTTCGCTTGCAAGGCCCTCGGGCCGAGCACTTGGGCGGTGGCGTAGCGCGCGGCTGCGCTCGCCAGATGCACGTGGTGAAAGACGTTCGGCGCGATGAGCCGCTCGACCGGGCCGAGCTCGGAGAGTCGCTGCGCCAGGGCATCGTCGATGGCGACCGGCGAGATCAAACTGATGCCCCCCGCCGGGGCGCGCGCGACGGTCATGCGGATGGGGAAGTAGAACCCCGGCATCATGCGCAGTTGAGCGTTGACGACCCACAGATCAGTCGCGATGGCTTCGAGCATGCTTTAGCGGTCCTTGTCCTGCGTCGGTTGCGGTCTGTACGTCGCGCCGAGGCCGAAGAACGTCGCCTCCATCTCGTACTTACCATTGGCGATGTGCGAGGGCATCCCGGGCTCGGGACGAATGGCCGTGGGTTGGGTGATGCGCGAGTTGTCGATCTCACGGTTTGCCATGAACACATGTCCAGCCACGATATCGACGCTCAGGTCGTAGGGCAGCGCGAAGCCAGCCCCGAGGCCGATCAACAGCTTGCTGCTGTCGAGGGTGAGCGGCGAGAGCGTGCGATCGGAGAACGCACCATTCTCGTAGGCCAGGCCCGCGCGGGTCGTCACGCCCGCGCGCTCGAACAGATATTCGCCGCCGAGCCGCGCGCTCCACACGTCTTGCATGCCGCGATCGAGCCGGATCGTGCCTACCCGATAGTCGCCGATGCCGAGCAAGTCGCGCATCCACACGTCCTTCGGCACGACCGTGATCGCGCGCTGCCGTGACCAGCCCTCGTACACGCCCGACAGCTCGACGCGGAGCGAGGGCACGAGCAAGAGCTCGACACCGATGCGCGCGATGGCGGGGAAGGGCACCGTGAGCTCCACCCGATCGCCATCGAGGCGGGCCCGGTCGAACACCGGAGAGTCGGGGAGGGTGGCCTCGATGGTAGCATCTCCAGCGATGTCGTAGGGCAAGATGAACGACGCGCCGAGCTTGACCACCTCAGCCACCTCGTAGGTGACGCCGAGCGAGCCGGTGAACGAAAAGAAGGGTTTGAGATCGATCGTGGTGTAGGTGTCGAACTCGGGATCCTCGGGCGTGTTGGCAGAGCACGCGAAGCCGTCGCAGGCGCTGAGCACGGTCTCGGTGTAGAAGCGTCCGGTGACGAGCTGGGCCGTGGCGCCGAGGGACAGGCCCTTGATGCCACTGTAGGCCGCGCCGAGCGCGAGGTGCGTGATCAGGCTCTTGTCGGTGGCGATCAGTGAGTAACGCTGGGGGGCGGGCGCGCCGTCGACCGTGGTGGGCCAGCGATAGGGCTGCGCGTTGGGCGCGAAGAGACCGAAGGCGAAGTCCCAATCTTCGATGCCGAAATCGTCCGCGTAGCCGAGCAGCGGCACCGGAATGGGCGTGGCGTCGAGCGTGACCGTCGGACGCACCTTGCCCACGTCGTCGACGCGCTGAAACGAGGCGTCGAGCAGGGTGACCGTGGCGTCCAGATGGAAGGTTCGCCCGCTGCCCGCGAGGCCGGCCGGGTTGTACCAGAGCGCGTCGAGGCCCTTGGCGCCGGCCACGAACGCGCCGCCACGCCCGAGGGCTTCGGTGCCGCGATCGGTGAGGTAAAAGCCACCCGCCGAGGCGCGAGCGGCAAACAGCGAGAGCCCCGCAGCCAGGAGCAGCGGCAGAACGAGACGAGAGGAGCGCATCAGGGGGTCTAATCCTTCTCGAGGTTGCGATGCTGGATGACTTCGTAAAAGCGCTCGAGGCCCACGTCGCGATCGGAGAGGAACGCACGCACGGACTCGATGACCGACTTCAGGTCGCTTCCGTCGAGCGGTGTCGTGGTGGGCACCGCGGGATTCGCGCGCTCGATGTCGGCGGCGGCGTCGAGTAGCACCTCGAGGGGCGTGCGCCCGTCTTCCATCACGTCGGCCACGAGATTTCTGAGGAGCTTGGCCGTGGTGCTGGGGTCTCTCGCGTCGAGCTTACTTACCGCGTGCTGCAGCTCGACGAACGTGCGCGCGATGCCGCTCTTCACCTCGAAGGGCTTGCCCTGCTCGATGGCAGAGAGCACGCCGGGCGCGATGGCTTCGGCCGCAAAGTGCAGGAGCGGCGCTGTGCTGTTTGCGTCATCGAAGAGCTGGAGCAGGTCGGCGGTGGCCAAGAGCGAGCTCTGAAAGCCGCTGCCCTCCTCCTCGAACAGATACTTGGCGAGACCTGCGAATTCGAGCGATGCGGCCTCGTCTTCGTAGGTCTTGTCGAGCAGCCCGACGAGAGCGGCGACGACAGGTTTTTCGAGCACGTCGCGCGTACGGGGTCCAAAGCTCGCGGCCCACTCGGAAAGGTCGCCGGCCTCGGCGTGGGCATCGATGCGATCGCGCAGAAACTGCATGAGACGCAGCGTGACGGCACGGCCGAGCCGGTCTTTCAGGCGCTTCTCTTCGCCCACCGTCTCGATCTCGAACAGGGTGTCGATGAGCTCGCTGCGCGCCTCGCGCCAGACGGGAAGGCGCATGCCGTGCTCGTCGCTGGCGAAGCTCGCGTCGATGCCCTTGAGCGCGTCGAGAAGCAGGTACAGGGGCGACACGTAGCCGAGGTCTTCGCCCACGTTCGTAAGGGCACGGGTGTTGCCGTCGCGGTAGGTCAAGCTTGGATCGGGGCTGAGCAGGCGCTCGAACAGCCGCGCCATGATCGTGATGCCATCCTCGCCATCGATGACGGTGTTTGCGAGCGCGTTGGTGGTCTCGTGCAGACGCGCGAGCAGGTCGACATCGAGCAGCGCCTCGGCGAGCAAGGGCTCGTAGCTGACGAGGTTCGTTTGGTGCGAGAAGAAAGGCAGCGACGGATCGACACTCTGGGTGCAGGTCTCGGCGGGCGGACCGTCGCAGGGCTCCGTGCTGCGCGCCGCCCAGTGCACGTGCAGCGTGTGCATCAGATCGCCGAACAGGTAGCCGTCGACGAGGCGCCCGCTTTCATCACGCAGCTCGTGATCGTCGAAGGCCTCGAACAGCGGGTAGCCGGCCTCGGCGAACGACAGGCCCGGGTGCTCAGGCGAGCCGTAGGGCTTGGCCATCGGGTCGACGAGCTCCAGCGGAAACAGGGCGTAGGGCTCCCACTGCTGAATGTTGGCGCCATCGATGGTGGTGACCGGATCACTGATGCCCTGCACGAACGCGTTGGGCGGTGAGAACACGAAGCGCGCGAGGGCCTCGGCCGTCGGCGTGTCGTCGAAGCCGACGATCTCGGATTCCTTTTCCTGGGTCGCGCCGAGGCACGCGGCGTCGAGCACGGGGCACAGGCCGCCGAGCGCGTTGAGGTCACCCGGCTTCAGATCGATGCGCGCCCGTCCGAGCACGGCCCTCACGTACACCTCGACCAGATCGGGCACCTCGAACAGCTCGCAGGGTGCGTAGCCTGGCCCGGTGAGCGGAAGCGTCAGCGGGATGGGCCCGAGGTGCACCGCGAGCTTGGCGTTGGGCTTGTTGCAGTGCTTCTGGCCGTGCAGGTTGTGCACGAGCGCTGCGGTGCGTTGAAACAGGCTGCGATTGAGCCCGACGTTGGGCTGTGAACGATCGACGAGCTCCGAGTAGGTGTGCTGCACCCGTCCGTTGATGTCCGAAGGCGCGGTGCTCGGCGCGTTCGGGTAGGTGATCAAGTCTTTGTAGCGCATCCAATTGCCGAGGATCGGACCCTGCGCGGGCGTGCGCGCATCGAGGAACGCGCGCAGCAAGGCTTCGATCAAGCCGGGGCGCTGCGTCATGCGCACGCCGATGGCGATCAGGTCATCCCAGAACTGATGCGGCGTGCCTGGGCCGTTTACGCCCACGAGCTCGGCTTCCGGATGGGCGTCGGCGCGGCGATCGATCTCGAGCAGCGCGTCGATCAGCCGAGCGCTCGCGCCCTCGTGATCGCGTAGCGCCGCTTCGAGCACCTCGATGGCCTTTCTCATCTCGGGCATGCCGGTCAGAACGCCCGCGGCGTGCACGAGATCGAGCACAGGAGCGTTCGTCAGATCAGGCCCGCGAAAGCCGATGCGCGCCTTCCCGTAGCCGTACTCGCGCATGGCCCAGGGGCCGAGCAGCGCGGGCAGGCCACGCGCCAGCTTGTCGATCGTGGTGCGGTCGCCGGGCTTCTTGGGCGTGAGCAGCGCGCGTTGCTCGCGTGCCAAAGCTGCGAGCAGCGTACCCTCCACGTCGAGGTGGCGATAGAGCAGCTCGCTCGAAGGCTCCCACACGTTGAGCGCGCGGCCGGCCGCGTCGCGCTGTGTTTCGGGCTCGCTCGCGACCTTGAAGGGCGCAGGCAGCCGGTCCTGGGTGAACGACAGCAGGCGTCCGAAGCCATCGATGTCGGCCCTGCCATCGGCGTCGGTGTCGAGGAAAGGACGCGGCAGCGCGCCGTCGAGCAGCTCGGGCAGGGCCACGCCGCGCGCGTCGCGACGCACGAGCCACAGTGGATCCTTCTTCAGCTCGGGCTCGAGATCGGGCAGGGGCGAGAGCACGAGGTCGCGCGTCAACGCGAGCGTCGAGTCGGGCGCAGGCGGCGTGTCTTCGGCGGTGGCGAGCTCGAGGGCAGCCGCGCGCAACACGGCATCGAGCTCAGCCTCGGCGCTGCCGCCCGTCGCGACCATGTCGAGGGTGCTACGCGTGAACGCGTCGAGGCGTGGGTACTCGAGCAGCGGTCGCACCACGCCGAGGGCTAGGCGCAGCGGACGGTAGCCGGTGCGACCCGTGGTGCGTGCGAGCACGTCGAGCGCTGCCTTGCCGAGCGCGTCCTCGTCGTCCGTCAGCCGGCCCAGGATGGTCGACAGGGTGCGCGTCGTGGACGGCAGCAGCTGTTCGCCATCGTAGAGCGGCAACGTCGACGACAGAAAGTCGCGCAGCTCGTCGCCCTCCAGGGGCGCGCGCACCTCACCGCGTGCGACCGCGGTGTCGTCGGACAACACCCGATCGAGCGCGCGCACGATCTGCGGCCGTCGTGACAGCATGGCCGACAGCCGCGGCGTCGTACGCGGTGCAGCGGCGCGTCCTTCACAGGCCGCGTTGAATTCCGTGCCCTCGAGATCGTCGGGGAAGGCCTCGGCCGCGGCTCTCTTGCAGAACACGCGGAACACCTCCGCGCCCACGCTCAGCCGTTCGCGCTTTTCGCGCACGACGCTCGGTGCCTCGGCGCAGCTGATGGCGAGCAAACTCCATGACGTCGCGATCGAAAGCAAGATACGGCGGCTATGCATGGGCCCTCCCAGGGAGCGGCCCACGACAGCGGCGCGCGTCCCACCCGATCGCCGGTCATACCGAAGTTGTTGACCCGCACTCAATGAAAAGTTGTCGACGCCCACATGACAGCGGCTCGCAACACGTCGTACCACCAAAGTGGTTGAACCAATGCACGCGAATCGGCATATTGGTTCAACCAATGTCGTCGGCCTGGTGCATCCCATGATTGAGAACGGTCAGCCCAGGGTGCCCGAACGTGCCCCATTGAGGACGGAGGAGCTCTTCGAAGCCCTGCGTGCGCGCATCCTCAGTGACGAGTGGCCCGCCGGCTCTCGGCTCCCTGCGGAGCGAGAGCTCGCCGAGCTCTACGACACGAACCGCAACACCTTGCGCGAGGCCATCCGGCGCCTGCAGCAGGCGGGTCTCGTCACCGTGCGCCAGGGTCAGGGGGTCACCATCTCCGACTTTCGCGCCACGGGCTCTTTGGAGCTTGCGGCCCCCTTCATCGCCTTTGGGCGCGATCTGCGCGAGAAGGCGCAGATCATCCTCGATCTGCTCGAGCCGCGAAAGCGTGGGCTCGAGTACGCGGTCGAGCGCTTCATCGAGCGCGCATCCCCCGCCGACCTCAGCACCGCCGAGGATGCGATCCGCGAGATCCGCGCGGCCGAGGCTCTGCGCGATGCGCAGGCGCTCACTGCAGCAGAAGGCGACTTCTACGAGGCTGTGGTCGAAGCCTCCCACGACCAGATCGTGCGCTGGATGTCGCGCCCGCTGCTCGACCTCAATCGCGACATCCAGACGCGCTGGCCGGGCATCGTGGTGTTCGAGCCCAGCCTGTCACAGTTCGCCTCGCGGCTGTTGTCCGCGGCCGTGGCGCGCGACCAGGCGCTCGCCCGGACCTTGCTGCGAAGCCACTACGACGCGATCGATCGCAGCGTGCGCGCGATGCTGTCACCGCACGTCGACGAGACCAGGGGAGCAACCACGCCATGAGTCCAGACAACGCGCTTCATCGCTTGCCCGTCGTGGGCGAAGGCCAGTGTGAAAGGCATCCCCGCGATGGTTGGGTGCTCGCGGAGCCGTTTCCGATGTCGAAGACGACGGAGCGCGCGCTCTTTGGCTTGGTCGAGGCGCTGCTTCCGCCCGCCCCGGCGCCGCGGCCTTCGGGGATCGAGGCGCGCGTGGTCAGGCACGTGCGCCGCATGCTCGCCTACATGCCGAAAGCGATGCGCTTCGGCTTCAAGCTGCTCGTGCACATCCTCGACTGGTCTCCCGTGTGGCGATTTCGAGCCAGATCGCGCGTGCAAACCTTGGATCCCCAAGTTGGAAGTCGCCTGCTGAGCGAGGTGGCCCAGAGCCGGTTTCTGCCGATTCGTCTGCTGATGCTGGCGCCCAAGGCGGTCGTGCTCTCGACCTACTACGATCAAGACGAGGTGCACGCGGCGCTCGGCTACGCGCCACGGGCGTTCTTGCTCGAGCGCATGGCCCGTCGTGACGCGTTGCTCGCTCTCGAGGCTGAAGCGCAGGCTCCCACGTACGCCGAGGTGAAGTCATGATCCTCAAGCACGAAGATTACGCGAAGCAGCACGAGTTCGACGCCGATGTGGTGATCGTCGGCACGGGTGCAGGCGGCGCGGTGGTGGGCGCAAAGCTCGCAGAGGCCGGCTATGACGTGCTCTTCGTCGAGGAGGGCAGCTACTTTCCGACCGCGAGCTTCAATCCGTACGTCACCGAGTCGGTGCCGCGCCTGTATCGCGACGCGAGCGCCACGGTGATCATGGGCAAGCCACCCATCCCTTACATCGAGGGGCGCTGCGTGGGTGGCAGCACCACCATCAATGGCGGCATGGTCTGGCGCGCTCCCGAGCACGTGATGGCGCGTTGGGTGCAAAAGAGCGGACTCTCCGAGCTCTCGGAGGCCGCGCTCGAGCCCCTGTTCGCGGAAGCGGAGCGCGACATCTCAGCTGGGCCGCAGTTGCCCGAGTCGATCGGCAAGGACAGCGAGCTGATGCGCGAGGGCGCAAAGAAGCTCGGCTGGGAGTACCTGCCCAACCATCGCAATCAGCACTTGTGCGTGGGCGCCAACAACTGCGTGCTCGGCTGCCCCACGGGGGCGAAGAAGTCGACCCTCGTCAGCTACATGCCGCGCGCTTTTGCGCGGGGCGCGCGCTGCCTCACCGAGGTCAAGGTCGAGCGCCTCATCATCGAGAACGGGCGCTGCGTGGGCGTCGTCGGCACGAGCCCCGATCCAGAGACGAGGCGCAAGACGCGCAGCGTGCGCGCGCGTGGCGCGGCGGTGGTGATCGCCTGCGGAGCCGTGCAGACGCCGCTCTTGCTGAAGGCCCATGGTCTCGGTCGTCCGAGTAGGCTGCTTGGCCAGAACTTCACCTGCCATCCCAACGTCAAGGTGCTCGCCGTCTATCCCTTCGACGTGCACGGCATCCGCGGCGTGAGCCAAGCCGGACAGATCCGCGAGTTCGAGGAGCGCGGGATCAAGCTCGCCGAGAACATGGTGCCGCCGGGGGCCCTGGCGTCGCAGTTGCCCGGTCACGGCAGCGAGAGCTGGGAGCTCATGCAGGACTACAACCGCATGGTGCTCACCGGCGTGTTGATCGAAGATTCGACCACGGGCGTCGTCGCGCGTGCGCCCTTCGGGCTCGGCGGCCCGCGCTATCAGCTCACGGCCTACGATCACGAGCGACTCGTGTTCGGGGCCAAGCGCCTGGCCGAGCTGCACTTCGCCATGGGAGCCGAGCGCGTGCTGTTGCCCTTCGCCCACAAGCACATGGTGCGCTCGGTCGACGAGCTGTCGAAGCTCGACGTGGGCAACGTGCCCTTGACCTCGCTCGACCTCTTCACCGTGCATCTCATGGGCACAGCTCAGATCGGCGTGCGTGCCGAGCGCTCGGTGGTCGATCCCTCCGGGCAGCTTTGGGATTTGCCGGGCTGCTACGTCGCCGACGGGAGCCTGTTTCCGAGCGCGGTGGCCGTCAATCCACAGCTGTCGATCATGGCGCTCGCGCTACTCGTCGCCTCGCGCGTCGAGGTCAAGGGGCGCAGGCGCAGGATGTCGGAGCCGAGCCTGGTCTCGGCCGCAGAGTGAGGGTGCCCTAGGGAGGACACGACGATGGAACTGAACCAAACGCTTTCGCAGGGTGGGGCCTCCATGGACCTGAACCAAGCACTCTTGAAGGGCGACGCCGATGTGAAGCAGATCGGAGCCTACTTGGATGGGCTCGACGACAGCCGGCGCATCGAGGCGGTTCGGCAGCTCAGTGGGCGTGCACAGGCCCTGCTGTTCGAGGCGGCCAAGGGGGTCTTCAGCTTGAGGCTCGAGGGCCTCGTGCCCGCCCAGGTCGCGCCGCTCGTCGAGGTGCCCCACTACGGCATCAACTCGCTCCCCATGTTTCGTCGCTTCGTCAAAGTGTTCTGCCGCCCGAAGCCAGGGGCGACCGAGCTCTGGGGCTACAACAGGAGCGGCGGTTTCGTCGAGACCGTCGTGGGGCCCGGCTACTACGTCGCCTACGAGCACGAAGACGGTCAGGTGCTGATCGACTACACACGCCTGCCCGAGGGCAAGCCCGAGACCTGGCCCGAGCTCTTGCGCAACGAGGCCCGCTTCGGGCGCTTTGTCTATGCGGGCATGCAGGACGTGCTTCGCGGTGTCTCGAAGCATGTCACCATCGGGCGCGCCATCCGTCACGGTAAGGTGGCGGACAACTGGTTTGCGCTGTGCCGCGCGAGCTAGAGATCAAGCTAAGGGGCTAGAGCACCACCACCGCGCAGAGGGCTTCGGGTCCGCTCGCGATGTTATTGTTGTTGTTGCACTCGTCGATGGCATCGAGTGGGTCGGCCACACCATAGATCGTGATGTTGCGCTCGAGCGCCTCGAGCGTGATTTGGGCCGTGGCCGAGCCGGCGGGCGCGATGGGGCCGGCGATCACGGTCTCGCCGATGACTTGGGCGCTGGTCCTGGGATTGCCCGCGTAGAGGCGCACGAGCACGTTGCTCGCCGCGAGCGAGCCGTCGTTGTGCACGGTGATGTCGACGGTGTGGGCCAGGCAGCCGCCACCGAGACTAGGTTTGATTTCCAAGCGTAGGTCGGCGCGCGAATCACCTGCGGCGACGCTCGCCTCGATGGCGTTGTTGTCCTCGCGGCACTCCCGCTCGCCGCCCGCTTCGTCGATGCGCGCGATGACCTGGTCGGGAAGCGAGCCGTTCGCAGCGTTCTTGGCGTCGAAAGTCACGGAAACGAGCACGGAATCGCCCGGCTCGAGGCTGGTCTGTAGCGTCGAGGTGAGAGGTGCGTCGTTCGCGTCGCGGAGCTCCGCGGTGGTGCCGCCCCAGACGCCGTAGAACGTGAGCGTGACCCCGGGGCCCACGCGCAGATCGCCGAGGTTCTTCACCAGCGCCACGATGTCGAGCACGTCGGACAGCTCGCCGCAGGCCACATCTGGCGACGACACCTGGATCGCGGTGAGCGCGAGGTCAGGGGCTACGCCGAAGGCACGTGGCTGAGAGCGATAGGTGTTGTAGATGCGCTGGCCGTAGGGCTTCCAGCTCTCGGGCTCGCGCAGCGGGATGTGGCCGCTCTCGGTCACATTGGTCACGTGATAGGCGTGCTGATTCCAGACGCGCCGCGCCGAGACCCAGGTGTCGCTCGCATCGCCCCAGACCTGGATGCCGTTCGGAAGCTCTGTGCGCAGCACCGTCGAGCCGTCCGGATTGACGAGCGGATCATTGGCCGCAGCGCACTGGATGGTCTCGTTGTTGTTGACGAACACGATCTCCGCGTTGCCGTCGTTGTCCACGTCGGCGACGACCGGGTTTTCGAGCACGGTGCGGCTGATCGAGGGCACCGCCAAGAGCACGTCGCCACGTGAGCCGTCGTAGACGCGGAAGTAGCATTCGTCGTTGTAGACGACCTCGGCCGCCCCATCGCCGTTGAAGTCGAACACGCTCGACGACGTGGCGCGCGACGAGTCATCCTCGGTGAGCCGCCGCCAGCCGTTGTGCAGGCATACGCAGCGCCCGACGTTGGTGTTGCACACGGCGCCGGCATTGCAGTCTGCGGACGACGTGCACGTGCCGCCCGGATTGCGCGCGTCGTTGTCGCCCGGTGCAGGCGACGTCTTGTCCAGGCTCTCGCTCCAGGCTGGGCAAGATGCGGCCTCGCTCTGCTGCAAGTCGACGACGGTGTAATAGGAGCTCGAAGCCGTGGCGATCTCTGGGAAGCCGTCGCCGTCGAAGTCGTCGATGTTGGGCGCGCCACCGCGCTGGCCAGGCTCGAGCTCGAGCTTGCGCAAGAGCTGCCCATCGCTGGCGCGCAGAATGAGCAGCCGCCCATTCGACATGAGCACGACCTCGGGCACACCATCGAGGGGATTGTCGGGTCCGGGTGCTGCATCCGTGACTGCGCCGAGCACGTCGGCCACGGCGCAAAAGGCCTCGCGATTCGGCACGCCACCCGCTCCGGCTGTGCCATTGACCACGCGCGCGTCCCACACGAGGCTCAGCTTGCCCGCACAGAAATCGCTGGCGTCGCCCTGCGCGCATTGCGCTCGCTGCGTCACGCCGCTCGGCGGGGTAGGCAATGCGTACAGCACCGTGCCCACCACGATCTCCTGGCTGGCATCGTCGTCCGCCGCGGATGCATCGATGAGATTCGCGGGACACGACGTGGGCCCAAAGTGCCTCGTGCCGTCGTCTTGAGCGCCTTCGGCTCCCTCTCCCACGAACAGGTCTTGCACCTCGATGACACCCGCTGGTGTCTCCTTCAGGCTGACCACGCGGTTGCCCAGGATGACCTCGACCAGACCGACGTTGTCGAGGTTGGCGAGACTTATCTGCGGGTACTTCCAAGCATCGTTGTCGGGTGACGCGTCGCCTTGGGCGATCCACAGCTTCTGGCTGACGCTGACGATGCGACCTCGATGGTCGAGGATGAGCAGCTTACCGTCTTCGGTGGGTGCCACGATCTCGGGCACGCCGTCGTAGTTGAGGTCGCCCACGGCCAAGCCGCCGCCCGGTCGCGTGGTGCCCTCGCTGCTCGAGCACGTCGCGTCCTCGACTGGATCGCCGCTGAGCCAGTGCTTTGCGCCGCACAGCGCGAAATAGTCTTTGCCTCGCTTGGGCCCACCTCCGTGCACGGCGCGCACGGCGCCGCTGTGGTGGATGCCGTTGCTCGTACCCGCGTAGGCCATGAACACGATCTCCGGAAAGTCGAGCTCGTTGATCAGCCCATCGCCGTTGTCGTCGTCGAGGTTCGCCACAACGGGAGTACCGGCGACCTGGCTGTAGTCGGCGAAGGGGCTGCCCGTGGCAGCCTTGCTGCTGCTGCTCTCGCCGCCCCAGCGAAACTCCAGGGTGGGCAACACCTCGTCGAAGGGCAATGCGGGCAAGGTGCAGGTGGGCGCGACGCCCGTGCCCTGACACAGCCCGGCGTGGCACTCGCTGTACGCCGGGCAGTCCCAGTCATCCTCACAGCCGCAGCCCGCCTGACCAGACGCGGTGACCGCACAGCTGCTCTCGAAGTACGCACCACCCCCGCATACGAACCGCGCTTCGTCGGCTCCGCCATTGGCGCCGCACTGATATACCTGATTGCCGTCGCAGCGCTGCGCGCTCGGCTCGCAGACATCGTCCTGGCACTTGGTCCCGTCGCAGAACCGGGCGTCGCCACACTGCACGTCCGAGGTGCAGGCGATGCTCTTGCACGTGTGCCCGCCACCGACTGCAGCGACGCATTCCTCGAGGGCCGTACAGCTCAGGTCTTGGCAGGTGTTGTCCACGCACACGGGGTTCGCGGCATCGCCTGCACAGCGTTGTCCAGGGCCGCAGGCGAGAGCGCACAGGGAGCCGCCTCCGCCATCCAGCTCGTCGTCCTCGCCACCATCCTGCACGGGACCGCGACCGTCGCCGCCATCCGTTTCGTTTCTGCCGTCTCCGCCGTCGGGTTGGAGATCGGAGCCATCACTGGGTCTCGAGGGCGTGCTCGAGCTCGGGGTGGGACTCGAGCAGCCATGCGTGAGGAGCAGCAGGGCCGCGGCAGCGGTGATGAGAGGAGCCAAAGCAGCCTTCATGCGGTTCACACTCCGAATTCCTGCGACGTGCGCGTTGGGCCATCGACGAGAGCGCCGCCGGGCTCCTACATTGTGCGAGCATGGCGGAAACCACGCGCAACACGCGCGCCGGGAGGAAGCGGAAGCAAGCGACTCCGAGGATTTCACCACGCAGCCGCGCGCGGTGGCAATGGGTGCACGCCGTTACCTTGTCTCCATGCTGCGACTCGCGGATGCTGAAGGGAGGATCTGTATCCCTGAGGCATGAAGGGGCCCGGCCTTGAAGCGCTACGTTCACATTGTCGTCCTAGTGCTCGTGGCCTGTGCTGTGCTCGATCTGACCTTGACGCGTGCGGAGTCGACCCCGCTCTTGCGTCCGGTGCCCATCGTCGACGCGAACGCTGGTCTGCTGTCGTTCAGAAATGCCCTCTCGCGCACGGCCTCTCGCAGCGGGGTCACGCGCGTGCTGTACATCGGCGATAGCGCGGTGGTCGGCGATGGCCTCACGGGTGTGCTGCGCCGAGTGCTGCAGCTACGTTACGGCGATGCGGGTGCGGGCTTCTTGGCCGTGGGCCGCCCATGGCCCTGGTATCGACACCATGACGTGAAGCACGGCGGGGAGGGCTGGGAGTACGAGGGCGTGCACAATCGCCTGACGGCGAAGGAGCGCATGTTCGGCCTCGGCTTTCTGCGCGGTGTCGCTCAGGGGCGAAGGGCCAGCGCCTATTTCGGCACCGAAGACGACACGCCCGTGGGGCGTCACGTGGGTCGCTTCGAGCTGTTCTATCTCGAGCAGCCCGGCGGAGGCGAGCTCAGCGTCAGCGTCGATGGGGCTTTGGCCCGCACACTGTCGACGGACGCAGCGCAGCGTGGCCCGGGCTACTTCGAGCTCGACGTCCCCGACGGTGCCCATCGCTTGGAGCTCGAGACATCATCGGGACGCGCGGTGCGCGTGTTCGGCGTGGTGATGGAGCGAAAGCGTCCGGGCGTCGTGCTCGATGCCATCGGGGTCAACGGCGCCCATGCGACTCACATGCTCGCGAACGACCCCGAGCTTCTGCGTGCGCACCTGGAGCGTCGCGATCCCAACCTGATCATCGTGCAGCTCGGCACCAACCTGAAGACGCGCATGCCCACCGCCAAGTATGCAGACGAGATGCGCAGCTTCGTGAGCCTGTTGCGGAAGGCGCGGCCCGGGGCGAGCTGTCTGCTCATCACGCCCTTCGATCGCACGACCGTTCCACCCTCGGACGAGGAGCCGACTCCCGACTACATTCCCAAGGTGGCGCGCGCGCTCGAGGGCGTGGCGCGCGACACGGGCTGCGCGTACTACAGCTTCTTCGATGCCATGGGTGGAGAGGGCTCCTTTCGGCGCTTTCAGCGTCTCGGTCTTGCGCAATACGATGGCATGCATCTCACCCGCGATGGCTACGAGGTGCTCGCCGACGCCTTGACCCACGAGCTGCTCAAGGGAGCACCCTGAGTGGCGTGGGTGAAACGAAGCGCCCGGCGCGTGTCCGTGGCCGTCAGCTTGTGCTTCGGCCTTGGGCTTGCTTTCGCTCAGCGCGGCGCGGCGGACGAACGGGGCGCGTCGGCCGAGGCTGGGGCATCGCGCGCGCCACGCGCAGCGCTCGAGCATGGCGAGCGCATCGCGCCCTTCTTTCACAAGCTCGCCCAGCTCGAAGCGACCGCGAAGCCGAGTCGGGGCCTCGCGCGGGTCGTGCACTTCGGCGACTCGGCCCTGGTGGCCGATGGTCCGACACGCGTGGTGCGCGAACGCCTGGCCGCGCGCTTTGGCGACGGCGGCCCGGGTTTTGTGCTGCTCGGCAAGCCCTGGCGCACCTACGCGCGCGCGTGCATGGAGACGAGTGCGGAGGGCAGCGTGCGTGTCGAGCGCCTGCCTCGACGGCGGCTCGAGGACGGCCGCTATGGTTTGGGAGGCGCGGCGCTGATCGTCGACGCTGCGGGTACGCGCCTCTCGCTGCGCTCTCTGCCCACGGGCTGCAGCGCCAAGTTCTCACGCATCGAGCTGCTCTACGACCGCGCTCCCGGCTACGGCGCGATCGCGGTGCGCATCGACGGCGACGAGAGAGCGCGGCTATCCACGGCGGCGTCTGCGCCCGAGACCGGTTCGCTCGTGTTCGACCTCGCCGACGCGCCGCACGCGCTCGAGGTCGAGGCGGTTGGAGATGGACCCGTGCGCCTGTATGGCGCGGCGCTCGAGCGGCCGGGCCCGGGTGTCGTCTACGAGGTGCATGGCGTCGTCGGTGGCCACGCGCGAGACTACGCGCGCACGGCCGACGAAACCCAGTGGGTCGATCACCTGCGGCGTCGCGCGCCCGACCTCGTGGTGGTGCAGCTCGGCACGAACGAGACCGAGGACGACCCCTATCACACGGGCGAGCTGCGGCGGATGCTCGTCGTCATGCTCGAGCGCGCGCGACGTGCAGCGCCCGAGGCGAGCTGCCTCGTGCTCACTCCCTACGATCGCGCTCCAAAGCGCCGAGGGCGCGAGTCGGGTTTGAGCCATCCAGCCATCGCCCAAGCCGTGCGCGAAGCGCGTGCCGCGGCCGACGCTGCAGGCTGCGCGCTCTTCGATACTTACCAGGCCATGGGCGGCGAAGGCAGCATGCGGCGTTGGGCGAGGGCCAAGCCTGCGCGCGGGGCCTGGGATCGCACCCATCTCACGCTCCAGGGCGCGCGGGTGGTGGGTGAGATGCTCGCTGACGCCCTGCTCGAGGCCTACGACAGCAGCGTGGCGCGTCAGAGGTAACGCGAGAGCGCGCGCGTGAGCTGCGACACGTAGCTCGCCCCGAACAGACACACGTGCACGAGCAAGGGGTAGAGCTGATACAGCCGCACACGCTCTTCGCTGCCGCGCTCGCGCGGGTAGACCTCGTCGTAGGCTGCGAAGAAGCGCTCGGAGGGTGAGCCGAACAGGCGCAGCATGGCGAGGTCGATCTCGCGATGGCCTCCGTACACGGCCGGATCGATCAGCACGGGAGCACCGCGTTCGTCGCTGTGCACGTTGCCGCTCCACAGATCGCCATGCAGACGCGCGGGCCGCTCCTCGGGGCCGATGACGCGCTCGAGGCGCGTGAACAGGCGGTCGAATTGGGATCTGAGCGGCGCGTCGATCAGGCCAAGCTCGCTGGCGCGCTCGAGCAGTGGCTCGAGACGCCGTCGGCGGTAGAAGTCGCTCCAGCGTGAAAGCTCGCCATTGCGTTGCGTCAAGGGGCCGATGAAGTTGTCGCGCACGTGCCCAAAGCTCGGTGCGCCATACCGATGGAGGCGCGCGAGCCCCCGGCCGAGGCGCTCGGCGAAGTCGGCCGCGCGCGGCTTCGGTTCGACCCACGACAAGACGAGCATGGTGTCGGACACGTGGCGTACGGCAGGCACGTGCAGCGTGTCGGCCTGGGCGAGCCAGCTCAAGCCCTCCGCCTCGCAGCCGTACATGCCCTTGGGGGCATCCTCGCGTGTCTTGACGAAGAGCTGCTCGCCGTCGTCGAGGTGAACGCGGTAGGCGTCGTTGATGTCTCCGCCAGAGACGGAGGTCATGTGCCCCACGCGCTTGCGCAGCGCGTGTGCGATCTGGCTTCGAAGCGCCTCCATCCCCAAACCCCCGTTCAGCGTGCCATCAGATGGTGAAAGCTCTGCAGAATGCGCAGGTAGTTGCCACGGTGATAATGCGTCGGATCGGGACAGCGATCCAGGCTCATGCTGCCCTTGGCTTGCGCGAGCGAGTCGTACTCGTGCTCCTCGAGCCATAGTCCCATGCACTCGACCACCTGTCCGATGTGCTCAGGACCGTTCTTCAATAGTGCTGACACCATCTGCACTAGATCAGCGCCTGCCATCACCGCCTTCAAGGCATCGATGTGCGTGTGCACACCGCCGGTGATGGCGAGTGAGGCGTTCACCTTCCCAAACAGGGCTGAAACCCAGCGCAGTCTGAGCAACAACTCAGAGGAGGTCGACAGCTGCAGGCGGGGAGACAGCTCGAGGCGTTCGACGTCGATGTCGGGCTCGTAATAGCGGTTGAATACCACGACGCCCGCCGCACCCGCGGCCGCCAACTGCCGCGCGAAGTGTACTGGCGAGGAGTAAGAGGGTGAGAGCTTGACCGCGAGCGGTAGCGTCGTCTCCGAGCGTACGTGCCGGACCATCTCGACCACGAGGCGCTCCACCTCGGCCCCGGACAGCTCGGGATCCATGGGTAAGTAATAGACGTTGAGCTCGAGTGCGTCGGCGCCTGCCTGCTCGATCAGCTTTGCATACTCGAGCCAGCCCTCGTTGGTGACGCCATTGAGGGACGCCATGATGGGTACGTTCACGTGCTGTTTGATGCGTCGCAGTTGCTCGAGATATTCGTCAGGGCCGAGCGCGTAGTCGAGCGGCGCCGGCAGAAACGAGCTCGCCTCAGCGTGGGTGTCGGCGTGGGAGTCGACGTGCGCGTCGTGGGCGAGCTGCTCGACCGTGAGCTGCTCCTCGAACAACGAGTGCATGATGATCGCTGCCGCACCCGCGTCCTCGGCGCGTTTGACGAGATCGAGATCGTCCACGATCGGGCTTGCGCCGACGACCACGGGATGGGGCAGGGTGAGCCCGAGATATTGGGTCGAGAGGTCCACGCTCACTTCTCCTCGGACGTGACGAATTCCTGACTGACCTTGAGCTCGCTGAGCTTTCGATAGTGTTCGATGCGGCGCGATGCGTGACGCTGGGCCTCGGCTTCGAGCCAGGCGAAGCGCTTGGGGTCGAGCTTCTCGACCATGCGGAAGCGCGCCTCATTGCGCGTATATTCGCGCACCGGGCGTTTGGGTGCACCGGAGTCGAGCAGAAGCGGCGGCTCGCCGCGAGCGATGCGTGCGGGGTCGAAGCGGTACAGCGGCCAGATGCCTGTTTCCACGGCCAGCTTCTGCTGCTCGACACCGTGCATCAGATCGTAGCCGTGGGCGATGCAGTGGCTGTAGGCGATGATCAAGCTCGGACCGCGATGGCGATCGGCTTCGAGGAAGGCGTTGACCACCTGATTGTCCTTGGCGCCGAAGGCCACCTGGGCGACGTAGGCGTGATCGTAGGACATGGCGATGAGGCCCAGGTCTTTCTTGGGGACGCTCTTGCCCGCGGATGCGAACTTGGCCGCCGCGCCGAGCGGGGTCGCCTTACTCTGCTGACCGCCGGTGTTCGAGTACACCTCGGTGTCGAGCACCAGGATGTTCACGTCGAGCCCCGAGGCCAGCACATGGTCGAGGCCGCCAAAGCCGATGTCGTAAGCCCAGCCATCGCCTCCCACGAGCCACACGCTCTTGCGCGTGAGGTAGTCGGACAACAAGACGAGACGCTTGGCCTCTGGCTTGTCGAGGTGGGAGAGGGCTGAGAGCAGCGCTTCGACGCGATGGCGCTGGGCCTGGACCTCGATCTCGTCGCGCTCCTCACTCGCGAGCAAGCCGCTCACCAGCACCTCGCCCAGCTCGGGCGCGAGGCCTCGCAACAGGCCCTGCGCCTGCGCGCGCAGGGCGTCCAC
>CAYNOM010000035.1:0-5238 GCA_964398415.1 uncultured Polyangiales bacterium
GTCCATCTCCGGCATGCACAAGTCGAGCGCGAACACGGAGTATTCCTTCTCGCGCGCGAGTGAAAGCGCGCGCTCAGCGCTCGTGCAACCGTCGACGTTCATGCCGGCCGTGCGGAGCTCGCGCCGAAGCGCCTTCACGACCTCCTGATCGTCGTCGACGAACAGCAGATTCGCCCTCGCCGCGAGACTCATCACTGCATCGTGATTGGTGTTCTTCATCGCATGCACCGCGGTTGACCGCGACATGGCTTCCCCGCGCTCATCCTAGCGCGAATGGATCGCCCTGAGTTGTTCGCTGAGGAACGAAGGCCGACCTCGAGACTGACAGCAGGGCACAGCGTCATACACGGGGGACGCAAGCGACCGTGAACGAGAATACCGCACCGCGCGGCTGGTTTTCGCTCACCCACAAACGTCCACCGGCCCGTTCGACGAGCCGCTTGCAGAAGGAGAGGCCGAGCCCACTTCCAGGGATTTCCTTCTGACTGTGTAACCTACGGAACGGCTCAAAGATCACCTCCGCGAAGTCGGTGGGTACCCCCATTCCGTCGTCCTTCACGTAGATCCGCACGACGCCCGGCTCGCTTTCAGCGTCGCTTCCGACGTGCACGCGGACCTCAGAACCCGAGCGATACTTGATGGAATTCTCGAGCAGGTTCTGGAAGACCCTCGCCATTTGCCCCTTGGGAAAGCGCACGCGAGGCAGCGGATCCGACGTCAGCGTCATGCGCGGCAGCTCGGCAGCGAGCGCATCACGCGCCGCCGAAAGCGCTTGATCGAGCTCGACCTCTTCGTACTCCGTCTCGAACGCGAATGAATAGGCGCGAAGATCTTCGATTAAATGCTCCATGCGCTCCGTACCGTTCAGCACATGTGCGAGATAACCTTGGGCGCGAGCGTCGAGCACCCCGGAACACTCCTCGCGCAGAAGCGCTGCGAAACGATGGGCGGCACGCAGGGGCTCGCGCAAATCGTGGGACGCCGCGGAAGCAAAGAGCCGTAGGTCTTCGTTCGATCTCACGACATCTCGGGTGCGTTCAGCGACCCGCTGCTCGAGCTCCTGGTTCATGCGCGAGAGCTCTTCCTGGGCTCGCTCACGCTGCACGATCTCCTGCTTGAGCTGCGTGGCGCTGGGCAGGGCGAGCGCCTGGGGCACGAGGGGCCAGACGAGCACCGCGGTGAGCGCAGACACGATCGCCGTGAGCAGCTTCGCGACTCCCTCGAGGCGATACACAGGATTCCAAACCGTGGCGATCTCGATCAGGTGCGTGGTGCCGCAAGCGAAGATGAACGCGCTGAACAGAACGAGCAGCCACGGAAAGGCGAAGTCGCTACGCCTTCGATAAAACACGAGTAGCGCCAGCGGAATCGAGTAGTAGGACAGGGCGATCAAGGCATCTGAGCCAACGTGCAGCCACAGAATTTCGGGCCGCCACAGGTAGCAGTGGCCGTGCGGCATGAAGCCGTCCGCACGGAGGGTTGCAGCGAGGAACTCGAGCATGGCGCGTCTTGGTCTCCGGAACGGATACTTAGCAGCCCAAGCAGGTTTTCCGAAGTCCGTCGTCATGAACGCTGCTTACGTCTGGCGCGCTGCTGGGTCGCTTTGTACACACCACGCTGCCAAGCGCGACGGTGGCGACGTGGCGCACCGTCCACTTGGAATCAGATCCGCAAACGTGGCATCTTCATGGCTCGAAGGGGGCCGCATGCCGGACAGCAGTGACAACGGGCGCGAGCCGTACCTCGTGCTCGTGGCGGACGACGACGATGACGCGCGAGAGGCCATCGCGGACACCCTGCAGGAAGCTGGTTTTCGGGTCGCAGAAGCCAGCGATGGGGTCGAGGCTGTACAGCACGCCCGCACGCTTCGGCCACGTGTGCTCGTGCTCGATCAACGCATGCCCAAGCTGTTCGGCTCCGAGGTCGTGTCGCGTTTGCGAGCCGAGGGCCTGCGCTTTCCCGTGGTGTTGATGTCGGGCTCGACGGATCTGCTGCGTGCAAGCGGCGAGACGCATATCGACTCCTTCTTGACGAAGCCCTTCGAACCCGAGCAGCTGCTGTCAGCCCTCTCGAGCGCCCTCGATGCGGCGCAGCTCGGCCCGGCCGAAGCCGTGGCGGGCTGCAATCCGGCGGGCCTCGAGAAGCGCATCGCGCGCTGAAGCGTCGAGCGCAGCTCGGCACTCGGCATGTGCTCCGGCATCCTTACTGCACTACGTTGGGCGGCAGCATGTCCAACTTGCCGAAACGCCCCATCGACGCCTTCACTCGCCCTGTGCGCGCCTTTGCCGCCTATCGCTTGTCGGGCGCGCTGACGCTGATGGCGGCAGGCCTCATCGGGGTCATCTGGGCCAACTCCCGCTACGCGCGCGAGTACCTCCACCTGCTCGACCTCGAGATCGCCGTCGTATTTGGCGACGAGAAGATCAGCGAGCACGCCCTGCACTGGATCAACGACGGGCTGATGGGGATCTTCTTCTTTCTCGTGGGCCTCGAGATCAAACGCGAGGTGTTGGCAGGGGAGCTGTCCACGCTGCGTAAGGCCGCGCTGCCGGGTGTCGCCGCGGTCGGCGGCATGCTGGTGCCCGCCCTCGCCTATGCGTGGCTCAACCCGACCGGGGACGGAAGCTCGGGCTGGGGCATTCCGATGGCCACGGACATCGCCTTTGCGCTCGGTGTGCTCGCGCTACTCGGCGACCGTTGCCCGCTCGGCCTGAGGGTGTTTCTGACCGCCCTCGCCATCGTGGACGACATCGGCGCGGTGCTCGTGATCGCCATCTTCTACACCGACGGCATCGCGCTCACGAGCCTCGGCATCGGTGCGACATTGTGGTGTCTCGCGGTGCTCTTCAACGTGCTGCACGTGCGTCATCCCCTGGCCTACCTGGCCGTCGGCCTGATGATGTGGCTCGCCTTTCTCGAGTCGGGGGTGCACGCGACCATCGCAACCCTGCTCATGGCATTCACGATTCCGTCGCGCACCAACCTCGATGGCGCGCGCTTCCTCGACACACTCACGGTGCACATGAATCGTCTGCGAGAGCTCGGGCTACCGAACCGTCTCGCCATGAACACCCCTGCCCAGCAGGAGGTGATGTCGGAGATGAATCACGTCATCGACCACGCCAGCGCGCCCTTGCTCAGGATCGAGCACGCGGTGACCCCGGTGGCCACCTTCTTGGTCTTGCCCCTGTTCGCACTGGCGAACGCGGGGGTGACCCTCGACGCGGATGCTTCCCTTGCGCAAGCGTTCGCCGAGCCGGTCACGCTCGGCATCGTCTTCGGTCTCTTCTTCGGCAAGCAGCTGGGTATCACTGCCTTCGCCTGGCTCGCCGTGCGCCTGGGCCTAGCCGAGCTCCCGCAGGGCGTTCGCTTTTCGCAGGTTTGGGGCGTGTCGATTCTCGGCGGCGTGGGTTTCACCATGGCGCTTTTCATCGCCGGGCTCGCCTTCCCCGATCGGCACATGCTCGACGCAGCCAAGCTCGGCATCCTCGCGGCATCTCTGTTGTCGGGCGTGTTCGGCTATTTCGTGCTGCGCTTCACCTTGCGTGAGGCGGGCACAACGTAAGGTCGCAGCACCGGGCCCAAACCTGGTGCACGCTCAGCTCAGGGCGCGAGGCCGCTGCGACACGCGATTTCGACCAGAGCGCTTGGCGTCATAGAGCGCCGTGTCGGCGCGGTGCAAGAGCGTGTCGAGCGACTCTCCGGCTGTAGAGGTCGCGCAGCCGATGCTCACGGTGAGGGGCACAGACCTTCCCAGGGCGCTGACGGGCTCCGCCTCGATGGCGCGGCACACGCGCTCGAGCACGTGGCCCGCCGCAGGCTCGTCCGTCTCGGGCAGGAGGATCACGAACTCCTCTCCTCCGTAGCGACCGAGCAGGTCGACACGACGTAGAGAGCCACGCGCGACCCGACAGATGTGGCGCAGCGCGTCGTCGCCCACGATGTGGCCGTGACGGTCGTTGAGCTGCTTGAAGTGGTCGGCGTCGAGCAGCGCGAGCGTCAGGGGATGGCCGTAGCGCCTGCTGCGTTCGAGCTCTGCCTGGGCGAGCTCGAGAAAGCGCCGACGATTGAGCACGCCGGTGAGACCGTCAGTCGACGCGAGCTCGCGCAATCGCTCCTCGCGTTGCTTCTGCTCCGAGAGGTCGGCGAAGCCGACGAAGAAGCCTCGTTCGCCGTCCAGATCGATCAGCTCGGCATTCATGATCACCCAGAACGGACGTCCTTCGAGCGTCGTGAGACGCACCACGAAGCCATCGACACGCCCATCGCGACGCAGGGTCTCGAGGAACGCCATGCGCTCCTCGGGGTCGTAGTAGAAGTCGGGCGCCCTGCGTCCGACGATCTCGTGCGAGCTGCCACCGAACATCTCCGCCGCGCGACGGTTGCACTGCACGATGATGCCGTCGTCGAGACGCGTGAATACGGTCGGCAAGGGTGCGGCCTCGAACATGGTACGAAGGGTGTCGCGGCTGCGCAAAAGCTGCTCCTCCGCGGCCTTCTGCGTCGTGACATCACGAACACCCGCCACGAAGCAGAGCTCACCCTGGCGCGGCAGAAGGCGCGCGCTCAGCTCACCCCAGAACAGCCGTCCGCTTCGCGTGCGAAAGCGCGTGACGAAGCCTTCGACGATGCCGTCGCGCGCCATCAACGCGATCACGCGCTCGCGCTCGTCGAGATCCGCCCAGAAGTCGATCGAGCGGGCGTGCTCGAGCTCGTCCAGAGACTGCTCGAAGAGCGCAGCGGCGTGGGGGTTGGCCATCACCACCTTGTGGTCGGACACACGCGTCATCAAGAGCGCGATCGGAGAGGCATCGAACGATAGCTTGAAGTCTTGCTCCGCGCGCCTGAGCTCGGCCGTGCGTGCCTCGACGAGCAGCTCCAGGCGGGCGCGGTGAGCTTCGAGCTCCTCGGCCTGGGCGCGGTGCTCCGCGGCCGCGAGAACCATCGCGACGAAGTCGGCCAACGTACCAGCGAGCAGCTCTTCCCAGAAGGCCCAGCGACGCATGCCGCCGACGTGCTCGTGACATAGGATGCCCGTGAGCTGACCGCGCAGCAGCACCGGCGCGTCGAGCATCGCGCCGATGCCGTGGCGCGGTAGATAGTCCGGCGCGAAATCTGCGGTGCGTTCATCGCTCGCGGCATCGTGGGCGGCGATGGTGCGCGCCTCGCGCAGGGCCGCAAAGTAACGGGGCGCTGAGATCGCATCGATCGTCGCGCCGTGCTGGTGGCTGTGCGACG
>CAYNOM010000035.1:5257-19955 GCA_964398415.1 uncultured Polyangiales bacterium
TGGTACAGGCTCGCACACTCGATGCGCTGCCCGTGATCGATCAGGCGCCACACGCTCACGCGCTCGACCCGCAGCACGTTTGCCGCCACCCGCGTCACCTCGCCGAGCGCCGCCTCCACATCGCCGCGCGACAGGGCGTCGGAGCGCATGAGCGAGGCGAGCAGCTCGCGCAGGGGCCGCAGAAACTCGTCGGCGTCGCCGCCGCCTGCAACGATCACCGGGTCGAGAGGCTTCATGTGTGCCGGCCCCAAAACTCGGTCAGCACACGTGCCGTGTCGGCGGGAGCCTCGACCTGGGGGTAGTGACCGGGCCCGGGCATCACCCGTAGCTCCGCCCGAGCGATGCGCGCGACCACGCGCTCTTCGAGAAACGCGGGAGTTAGGAACGGGTCGTCCGTCGCGAGCACCAGGGTCGGCGCTGAAATCGCCGAGAGTGCCGAGTCTTCTCCCCGCGTCCACACATCGAGGCCCGTGGCGATCACGTGCGGTGCGATGCGCAGCGCCTCGCGCACGAGCGCGGAGCGATCGTGGTCAGTCAGGGCCTTGCAGGCGAGGTCGAGCACCGTCCCGAGCTTTGCCGCATCGCCCCCCGCGGCACGAAACAACGCATCTGCCTCCGGGGGTAAGGACATGCCCGATAGCGGGACCGGACACAAGAGAGCAAGGCTCTGTACCCGCGACGGAGCACGCGCCGCGAGGAGCTGAGCTATCTGTCCTCCCATGCTGTGCCCTACGAGGTGAAAGCGCGAGAGGCCCAACCCATCGGCGACGGCGAGCACGTCGGCGGCGAGGCTCGTGAGCGCAAGACGTCTCGTGAGCGCCGCAGCATCGAGGCCCAAGGCGGCTTCGCAACCTTGGCCGCAGCCGAACAAATCGGGAGCCACGATGCGGTGCGCGCCGAGCAGCGCCGCGAGAGGATCCCACACGTGGCTCGAAGCCATCCAGCCGTGGACGAGCAGCACTGCCTGCGCAGTGGATGTACGCGAGGTCTCCATGGGTTAGGCAGCGTACCAGCCGCGTGACCGCACGACAGCTGCAACAGCGCCTGCATCAGCCGCCGCGGGGGCGCCGCGGTGCGTCGCTCTCGTACATACTCAGACAAGGTAAGCGTCCCGACGCTTGGCTCAGCCGCGGCGCAAGTGACGTGGCCAAGCTGGACCCGTTGTCAGAGTGGACATGCGCCCGTAACATGGGCTGGCCCATGTCCGACGAGACGCTCATTCCCTTGCCTGCGAGCATTCGTCCCGTGAACGCGGTGCGCAGCACGCTGATCCAATCGTCGATCAACACGCTGCGCGAGCGCGGCCATTACGATCGCTATCTCGGGCTGCTCGCCGAGCGCCATCGCGAGCAGATCTTGCACACGCTGGCCCCGGAGTGGCTGCCGATCGAGGTGGGCATCGCGCACTACGCCGCCTGCGATGCGCTTCACCTGCCTGACGCCGAGCTGACCGCCGTGGGCGAGAGCGTCGGACATCGCATCCAAGGCACGTTCATCAGCACGCTGGTCAAAAAGGCGCGCACGATGGGGCTCACGCCATGGCTGATCCTGGGCCAGTTTCAGCGCTTGTGGGAGCGGCTGATCCAAGGCGGGGCCACCTCGCTGATCAAGCGGGGTCCGAAGGACGCTATCGTCGAGGTGCGCATGTTGCCGCTCGCGCGCTTCGACTACTTCCGCGCGGGCTTCTGCGGCGTGATCCTCTCCGGGATCAAGATCGGTGCCGGACGCGCAGCCACCGTCCGCGTGAGCGACCTACGCAACGTGGAGTCGCGCCTCTTGTTCAAGGCGTCGTGGGTGTAACCGGTTGAACCCGGCAGTCGAACGACTCAGGCCAGCGGAAAGCGTTCGTGGTGGGCCTGGGACGTCTGCGCTGCCACAGCGTCGCGCCGCGGCTCGGGCACGAGCAGAGCATGCTGCATGGCGACGGCGCGCTCGTGGGCCGCTGTGCTCGAAAGGCCGCGCCGCTCGTGCTCGCTCGAGAGCTCTCGCAAGGCACGCGCCCGGGAGGCGCGAAAGAGCAGCGCTGCCGCGATCCAACTCAGCACGCCTGCCGCATAGAAGGCCTGACTCGTGGCGCGATGGTAGAGCAGCGCCACACCCGCGAGGAGCAGGGCGAGACCTAGCCATACCGCGCGGGCGAGCGCGCGTCGCGCGGGGTGCGATGCGTCGGGGACCAGCGCTTCGCTCCCAGGGGCGACTGCCCGCGGCAAGGGCTCGTTTTGCGCCTGCCATGCAGAAGGGCGGCCTAGGGCACTGGGGCGCGCATGCGGCGCCATGGGCCTCGCAGCGGGCCCGGCGTAGCCGTCCGAGGCGTTCAGATCACTGCACGGTCGCGACATGCTTCATCTCCTCTGCGGTGGTTCGAACCTGGGTGCTCGCGGGTGCGCGCGAAGAACGCGTGGCGCGCCGTGCACGCTCGGTGACGCGCGCTGCCTCGAGGGCGTCGTCGTTTCCGCTCTCTAGCGAGCGGATGCCGTGCTCACGGCTGTGATCGAGGGCCCACTGCAACACGGGCTCGAGCGGCGTCCCAGCCGAGTTGACCCAAACCTGGGTGCCACTCGCCGAGAGTCGCCGCAGCGCATTCGTCAGCGCGAAGGCGCCCGACACGTCGACCGTCGACACGGTCGACACGTCGACCAGCAACCTGCGAGGCGCAGGAAAGGTGACGAGCGCCTCCTCGAGAATGCTCTGCGAGCCGAAGAAGAGTGGCCCCTCCAGACGGATCACGCGCAGCTCACCCTGCTCGCCTCCGCTCGAGAAGATCTCGGTCACCTGCGTGATGCCCATGGTCTCGAGGTGGCGTGCGCGTAGCGACGCACGCTGCTGCACGGCGAAGTGAACGAGGGCGAGCAGCATGCCGATGCCCACGCCGACGACGAAGTCCGTGAACAGAATGCCTGCGGCGGTGGCGATGAAGATCACCGCCTCGTAGCGCGTAATGCGCCACATCTGGGCGAGCTGCCGGTACTGCACGAGCCGCAGCCCCACCACGAGCAGGATCGCGGCAAGCGCCACGAGCGGCACGTACGAGACGAGGGGCGCGAGCACCACGAGCACCAGCGCGAGCAGAAGCGACTGCGTGAGCGGCGCGAGGCGCGTCGTCGCACCGGCTTCGATCGCCGCGGCCGAGCGCACGACCGCCGCGGCGACAGGCATACCTCCGAACATGGCACTGCCGAGGTTCGCAAGGCCCTGAGCGACGAGCTCCTGATCGGTGCGGGTACGCTCGCCCCCCGTCATGGAGTCGACCGACACGGCACACAAGAGCGAATCGATCGAGGCGAGCAGCGCCAGAGCCAGGGCCTCGGGCAAGAGCGCGAGCACGTCCAATCCGGCGAAGCTAGGAAACCCAGGTTTCGGCAGGGTGGCCTCGATGGGCGCGACGGTGGCCAGTGGAAAGCGCAACACCACCACCGCGAGCACAGCGACGGCGAGGCCAGCGAGCGGGGCCGGGATGCGGCGGCTCAAGCGCGGCAGGAGCACCATCGCCGCGATCACCACGAGCCCGATGCCGAGCGTCGACGCATTCACCTCGGTGAGGAGATTGAAGTCGGGCGTCGACGAGATGGCCGCCACCGCCGACGGCAAGCCCAACAGCCGCGGCAGCTGGGTGTCGAGCACGAGCAGGCCCACGGCGGCCAAGAAGCCTCCGATCACGGGCATGGGGATCGCGTGCACCAGGCGTCCCAGCCGGCACAGACCAAAGGCTATCTGAATCAGGCCGGCGAGCAGGGTCGTCGCCAACAGGCCCTCGAAGCCGTAGCGGGACACGATCTCGAAGGTGATGGGCGCGAGCGCGACCTCGGGGCCAGTCACGCTCAAACGTGTCCCGCCAAGCATGGCACCGAGCACCCCAGCCACCGCACCCGACACGAGGCCGACGCTGGGCGACAGCCCGCAGGCCACGGCGAGAGCCAAATTCAGCGGTAGGGCCACGAGCGTGACGGTGAGGCCCGCGGCGATGTTGGTGCCGATGCCAGGCCGCTCACCCATCTCTCTGAGACCGCGCACGGTGTCCCGAGCGGCCCTCTGCCAGTAGGCGAGGCCTGTCATCGATTCGGTGTGCGCCTGAACAACCATGGGCTGTCGTATTCACGCCACGTGCCAGCGCGAAAGGTGGACGTGATCACGGCCCACATGCTCGCTCGGACGCCCAAGGAGACCCGAGCGTCGGTGAGAACAGACACCCAAGGTGTCGGTCCGTCGCCGATCCCCGACGCCTGTGAGCTGAGGTATCGCTAAAATCCGTGTGAGCGCGTGGCCGTGGGTCGCGCACGGAGAGAGGAACGACTCGTGCAACGACCCGGACTCCACTCCGACAGAACGGTCATGAAGCTCTTTGCGCGCTTCTTCATCTCACACTCTCTTCCCGTCATCATCGTCACGCTGGCGCTCGGGCTCGCGCTGGCGGCCCTGGTGCGCATCCAGTTCGTGCTCACGACGTTGACTGAGACCGAGCTCGAGACCCTGCACGACGAAGGTGCCCTGCACCGCACGGCCTGGTCCCTCGATGTTGCCATGCGCCACGGTCACCTGGCCTGCGCACGCAGCAAGGACGGCCCCGAGGCACGGCGTGTGGTGCAGCAGCGCGCCGAAGGGCTCAGGCGCGAGCTCGGCCAGGTGCCCGGTGTGCCCCAGCCCATGCACGACATCGTCAACGGCTATCTCGGCGTCGCCTCCGCCATGCTCGAGGGGGATCCCTGTACCCAGCTTCTCGACGCTGAGCTTCAAGCTCGGCGCAGCCAGCTCGACGAGGCACTCACGAACATCTGGGTCGACCGCCTCAGCGAGCTGCATCGAGCCGTCACCAAGAAAGAAGAGGAAGCGCGCGGCGTCGCGGAGTCTGCGATCTGGACGGGCATCCCGCTCGCTGTGGCGTCGCTGCTCCTCGCCATGTTCATCGCCCGACGCATGGCGATCCTGCTCAAGCAGCCGCTCTCCGAGCTGGCCTTGATGGCACGGCGCGTGGGCGACGGAGACTTTCGCTCTCCCGTCAACGTCGCGGGACCCGCCGAAGTGATGGCGCTGGCCGAAGAGCTCGAGCGCATGCGCAGTCAGCTCGAGCAACTCGAGACGCTCAAACAGGGTTTCTTGGCCTCGGTCTCACACGAGCTCAGAACACCGCTCTCCAAGATTCGAGAGGCGCTCGCGCTGTTGCAGGATGGCGCCGTCGGTCACGTCGACGAGCGCCAGATGCGCGTGGTGCAGATCGCCCGAACCGCATGCGAACGCGAGATTCGCATGGTGACCACTTTGCTCGACCTGTCTCGGCTGCGGGCGGGTAGCCCCATTCGCCTGCGGGACGGAAGTGCCATCGATGCGGTACTGACGAGCGCGGTCAACGACGAGCGCCTCGAGGCGAGCAGCCGCGGCGTCGAGCTCGAGCTGCATGTGGAAGGGGAATCGCACACCTGCCGACTCGATCCGCCGCTGATGGAGCGCGCCTTCGCAAACCTCATACGCAACGCGGTGTCGGTGTCGAGCCGCGGCCAGCGCGTGCGCGTGCGTCGCAGTTTCGTGCTCGATCCGCCCGAGCGCAAGGGCCCCTGGATACGCATCACCGTCTCCGATCAGGGCCCGGGGGTGCCGCCCGAGATTCGCAGCAAGGTGTTCGACGCGTTCGTGACGCGAGCCGTTCCGCACTCTGCCAAGGCCCTAGGTATCGGCATCGGTCTCGCGCTGGCTCGTGAGGTGGCGCGGGCCCACGGCGGAGATCTCGTGTTGTCGGACACGGACGAGAAGGGTGCCACCTTCGACATGTGGCTTCCCGTCGAGACGGAGCCGGCCGAGCAGCTGCCCGCGGTGCGTCGCTCGTTGGGGCTCGAACAGCTCACGTGAAACCGCTGCGCGTCTGCGTGCGGCGATGTGCCATGATGCGAAGGTGCCGGCAGCGACGTCAACATCACGTCCCCACGTCGTCGTCATCGATGACGAGGAGGACCTGTGCGAGCTCTTGCAGATCCGCCTCGAGCATCACGGCTTTCGGGTCAGCACCGACCAGACCTGCCGCGGTGCGCTCGAGATCCTCGAGCGTGAGGTCGTGGACGCCATGCTGCTCGATCTGCGCCTCGAGCACGAAAACGGCCTCGATCTCTTGGTCGAGATCCAAAACCGTTCGCTCGATCTCCCTGTCGTCATCCTCACGGCCCACGGCACGATCGACATGGCCGTCGAGGCCATGTCCCGCGGTGCCTACGGCTTTCTGACCAAGCCCTTCGACGATCACGAGCTGCTCCAGAAGCTTACGCATGCGGTTGAGCGCGTGCGCCTGCGACGCGAGGTCGACGGGCTCAGGCGCATCGTCGAGGATCGCACGCGTACCGATCGCTTGCTCGGCACGAGCGGGGCAATCAGCGCGGTGCGCGAGCTCATCGCCCGCGTCGCGCACTCCGAAGCCTCGGTGCTCATCCTCGGAGAGTCGGGCACGGGCAAGGAGGTGGCAGCCCGGGCGATCCACGCCCTGTCCGCGCGCAGCCACGGGCCGTTCTTGGCGATCAACTGCGGCGCGCTACCGCCGGAGCTACTCGAGAGCGAGCTGTTCGGTCACAAACGGGGCGCCTTCACGGGCGCGCTGCGCGACAAGGAGGGCCTGTTCGGGGCGGCCGATGGCGGAACGCTGTTCTTGGATGAGATCGGCGACGCACCAACCCCTGTGCAGGTGAAGCTCCTACGCGTGCTGCAAGAGCGGAGCTTCATGCCAGTCGGCGCCACCGAAGCGCGCGCCACCAACGTGCGCATCGTCGCCGCCACCAACCGCGATCTGCGTGCCGACATGGAGTCCGGACGTTTTCGCGAAGACCTCTTCTATCGCCTGCACGTGGTGCCCGTGGTCATGCCGCCGCTGCGCGAGCACAAGGAAGACATCCCGCTGCTCGCTGAGCTCTTTCTCACACGCGCGGCGGCGCACCACGGGCTGACCACTCCACACCTGGCCCACGATGCGCTGCACCTGCTCATGGAGCACGACTGGCCCGGCAACGTACGCGAGCTGGCCAACGTCGTGGAGGGGGCAACCCTGCTCAGCGTCGACGGCGTGCTCAGGCCCCAGCACGTGCTGGCCGTCTTGCCGCGTCGCTCCCAGGACGAAAAGCGCCCCTCGCCCGTGCCTCACGCAGACGTGGGCAGCGCGATCGGAGCTGCGATCCTCGCTGCGAGCACGCCTCTGCCGCCGATGCGCGAGGCACGCGAGGCGTTCGATCGCACCTATCTACAAGAGTGCCTGCGGCGCGCGGGGGGCAACGTGAGCGCGGCCGCCAAGACCGCCGGTCGAAATCGCACCGACTTCCACGACCTTCTGCGCCGCTACGAGATCAAGAGCGAAGACTTCCGCTCGTGAGCGGGCTCTACTCAGCCTGGCTCGAGAGGGCGAACGACCTGACTGTCCCCACGTCGCCGCGAGCCAGATCCGCGACGCGCAGCGTGAAGTCTCCAGCAGCCGTGGTACCGGCGAAGGCGTCCGTGGTGAGGTCGAGGACGAGGTTGTCGGCCGAGCCACCCGCGCGATTGTGGAGCACGAGCGTGCGTCCAGCGTGGGTCAGCTCTACCTTCAAGTCTCCACGATAGGTGTGCTGAATCTCGAGCTGCAGCCGCAGGCGCGTCACCTGGCCGCTCGCAGTGGAGGTGAGCACGAGCTGCCGTCCGGCACTCGCGTTGTCGGGGATCGACAGGGCCGGCCCAGTGTAGACGAGGCTGAGGGCCTCGAGCGCGGGCGGCGGCAGCTCGGGCTCGTCGTCACCCGCTTCACTCGGCACGAACGTCTCGCGCAGCCAGGCGAGGTCGAGCTCGACATCACGCCTCACGCGCGGGGAGATGGTCAGGTCGCGATCCTCGAGGTAGCCGAAGTTGTGAAAGTCGAAGCGCAGATCGTTGAGCTTGTGACACGAGCCGCAGGGCACGTTGGGCACGAGACGCTCGCTGCGGTCTGAGATAGGTCCCGCAAGACGCGCGATGTCCTGGGTGCTCAGGATGACGCTGTCTCTGATCTCCGCACCACGTGGCCCCGAGAGCGCGCCCTGGGGACGCACGTCGTCTGCACCCATGGTCGCCACCATCGCGTGTCCGTAGTTGAACAGCGTGGCACCGTCGCGCGCGGACGTGAGCGTGAGGTCGACGGGCACGAGCTCTGTCGGCGTGCCGCGAAAGGCCACGAACACCCACTGATCGAGGTGGGCAGGCTCGCGTCCCGCAGGCAGCGAGAAAGCCGTGAGCTCGCGAATCCTCGAGGGACGTGCATAGACGCCCAAGAAGGCGCGGAATCGATCGCGCATGCGCTGACGGGCCGCACGATCTTCGAGACTCTCCGGCCTGAGACCCAAGCCCGCGTACACCTGGGAAGGCAGCCCGGCATCGCGCAGGGCGAGCGTGTCTTCGAGCAGACGCGTCGTTGCCCTATCGCGTAGGGCGATGAGCTCGCTACGCTCCGCGGCACTCAGCGGCGCAAAGGCCTCGCTGGGAGAAGCAGCGCGAACCTTGTTGACGAGCTCTCTCGCGCGCGCCGCGTCGACGGACGAGAGCGCGTGCTCGAAGGGCACGTCATACAGCACGTGCATCGCACGGTCGTCGGCAAACGCGGGCGAGAAGCGCGCGTGCACGCGCATGTTGTACAAGATGGGCTGCAGCACGAGCCGCACCTCGGGCCAACACAGGGCCGAGACATCCGCCGCGGGCACCGGGCCGAGAGCGCTGCAGGGCGACACGCGCGCGGAGACCACCTTCCAGTCGGTGTACAGGTTCTCGTCTTGCAGCGCGTCCTCGGCAGACGTCCCGTCGAAGGCCTGCTCGACCTGTCGATAGAACGCACGCGGCAAGAGCGCCTCGCCCGTGGGCAAGAGGTCGGCGGCGCGCACGAGCGCCTCATCACCGAGATCGAACGCGAGGGCGAGATCCTTCTCGGCAACCTGGGAGACCACGAGGGCCTCGCGCCGCGAGGCGGTCTCGAGTGCTTGCTCGTCAGGGGCGCACGCAGCGAGGGCGCACGACGACAACAGAAAAACGTGGGGGAAGGTCTTCATGGCGCGCAAGGATGCTCAGATGCTCGCGCCCGTAAAGCGGCTCCGGTGAGGGATCTCCAGGCACCTCGATCATGACGTTTGCGTCCCCACGGGTTTCACCAACTCGAACGAGCCGAGAGCGCCCACGCATCCGAGTCATGCTGCTTCGCGAGCGGAATGCGGCCCGAGTGCTCAGGCAGAGAGCTCGTCGAGAAAGCGCGCGAGCACGTCGCTGCCCATGGCGACCTTGGTCTCGAAGAGCGGCTGACAGGGCACGTGCGCAAAGGTCGGGTGCGACGACCATACGTCGTGCAGACGTCGGTTGATGCCAACGGCCGTCGCCTGGTCCTCCAGGCGCACGGCATTGCCCTCTGCGATCGAGAGCCCCGCACAAGCCGCCGTCTCCAAGAAGAGCACGGCGTCGTAGCGCTGAAGCTCCGCCTCGTGGCTGGTGCCCATCTCGCGAAAGAACGCCTCATGGCCGTCGGGCCAGTAGCCGCCCCCGTCCGGCGTGCCGCGATCGCACAGTAAGATCTGCCCCTCGCGCAGACGGCTCTCGTAGGCGGCTTCGAGGTTGTGCTGCACGGCGAAGATGGCCCTTTGAACCGCGATGCGCTCGCGCTCGCTTTGCACAGCGGGAAACACGTGCACGAACATCAGCGTCGCCACCTCGGGAACGGCGACGATTCGCTCGGGATGGGCGCGCGCCAGCTCCTGCCAGACCGTGGTCTTGCCGCCGCCAGGCCCTCCGGTGACCGCGATGCGAAGCCCCCTCATCACTCCGTCCCGTACAGCCTGTCGCCCACGTCACCGAGGCCCGGCACGATGAAACCGCGGGCATCGAGGCCCGGATCCACGGCACAGGTGTAGACGGGCACGTCGGGATGCTCCTCGTGGAAGGCCCTCACGCCCTCCTCGCAGGAGATCAGGCAGGCAAAGCGCGTCGTGCGCGCCCCGCATTCCTGAACGCGCCGCACGGCCGCCGCCGCCGTGCTTCCGGTCGCCAGCACAGAGGAAATGACGATGGCGTCGCGACCTTCCATCTCACTCGGCAGCTTGAGGTAGTACTCGACCGCGGTGTGTAGCCGCGCATCGCGATACAGCCCCACGTGCCCGACGCGCGCCGAGGGCAGGATCGTGAGCATCCCGTCGAGCACGCCCAGGCCCGCGCGGAGCACTGCCACCAGCACCACCTTCTTGCCATCGAGCTCCACGCCCTTGGCAGTGCCGAGGGGCGTCTGCACCTCGACGACTCGCGTCGGCGCGTGGCGCATGATCTCGTACGCGACCAGGGCGCCAATCTCACTCGTCAGAGCCCGAAAACCCCGCGTGCTGACCTCCTTGTCGCGCAGGAGCGTGAGCTTGTGCTGAACGAGCGGGTGATCGATGACATGTAAATCGCGTGCCATGAAGCTCCTCAAAACACCGTGCCGTCGCTGATCACGCGGATCGGCGATCCGCCATCGTCGCGGCGCTCAGCCGCGAGCTCTCGGCCCGCCATCCAGGTGCCCCCCTCGAGGATGGCCGCGAGCGGAAGCGTTGCGTCGTCGTCAGGCCGTCGACCCAAGGCGACGCGCACGTGCGGTGCGAGCTCATCGAGCAATGCGACGGTGAGAGCACGCCACTCGACGATGACCTCGGAGCTTGCGTCGTGGGCATCACGCAAGACCTCCGCGTGCTTGGGGATCAACACGCCCGCATCCACGAACAGGCCACCGTTTCTGTACTCGGCGAGGCCCGTCAGCGCCGACAACCCCGTGACGTTGAGACCAAACGCCTCCACCGGATGAATCAGAGAGTAGCTGAGCCACTGCGACAGCTTGTGAAACGGGATGAGACCCGCGGTGCTGCCTTCGCCCCCCGCGTGCGGATGCTGCCACACGTCGCCGAGCGAGACGCCATCCAAGCTCAAGCGGCCCGGCCAGATCGCACTCAAGCCGTCCAGCACTGCGAGGAGGATCGAAGCCGCGCTGATCGCCCCGTCTTCGGCATGCTGCGCGAGGTGATCGATCAGGCCGCCGACCCGGGCCGCCTCGCCAAAGATGTCGCGACGCGTCTCGAGTACCTTACCGAGCGCGCGCAAGAGATGCAGACGACCGAGAATGCCGACCAAGGGATTCTGTTCTGAGACCTGAAACGCGCGTTCGAGCGCACCCTCATCGAGGCGCAAGAGCCCCTGTGCGTCGACCGCGTAGGGCTGGCTTCGGCTCGACAGCCCGCCACTTTTCGCCCAGTCGAGGCTCGCCACGGCCAGCCCCTCGGAGCGACCGAGCAGCATGCCGGTGCTGGCCTCGCGGTAGCGCCAAGCCATGCCGGCACCCGCGTCGAGGAGCACGCTGACCACGACCAGGTCGCACAGCGCACGGGCGCGCTCCTCGCGACCGAGCTGCGCCAGCTCAGCTTCCAGCGCGGCGAGACGCGCGATCCCACCCGCATCGAAGTGCCCGAAGCGACTGTGGGGGGGCACAGAGAGCGTGGGGTAACGTCGACGCGTCACCTCCGCCACCCGTGCGGCCACCTCCTCGAGCTTGTCGAGTGCCACGTCGAAGTGGCTGAGCGCGCCGGCGATCCCCGCCCTGAGCACGTTCTGAGACCGCGCACGGATCGTGTGCGGAGATCGGAGCAGCATCACTGCAGCGGATGCCGTCACTCTTCGAGCCCTCGCCCCTTCACCGTGGCGAGCATCTCGGGCGGAGGTACCGAGCCCTCGGTGTAGTAACCCGCGGCGATCTTCGCCTCGATCTCGACCCGTGCATCCGCCGGCACGAGCTCGTCGGGGATGCGCACACGCTCGTCGATCGTGATGCCCGAACCGACGATGGCGTCGTGCTTGACGTTGCTCATCGAGACGAAGCGGTCGATGTGGCGGATGCCGAGCCAATGCAACACGTCGGGCATGAGCTCCTGGAACCGCACATCTTGGACCCCCGCGACGCACTCGGTGCGCGCGAAGTAGGCGTCGGCGCGATCGCCTCCGGTCTGACGCTTGCGCGCGTTGTAGACGAGAAACTTCGTCACCTCGCCGAGCGCGCGGCCCTCCTTGCGGAAGTAGGCGATGAGACCTGTGCCACCCGCCTGGGCCGAACGAATGCACTCTTCGATGGCGTGGGTCAGGTACGGGCGACAGGTGCAGATGTCTGAGCCGAACACGTCCGAGCCGTTGCACTCATCATGAACTCTCGCGGTCAACTTGGTGGAAGCGTCGCCGATCTTCGACACGTCGCCGAACATGTAGAGCGTTTGACCGCCTATCGGAGGCAAGAACACCTCGAGATCGCCACGCGTCACGAGCTCTGGGTACATCCCACCCGTCTCCTCGAACAGCGTGTAGCGCAGCTCCGCCTCTTCGACCTCGAAGCGCTTGGCGACGCCCGGCAGATACCAAGCCGGCTCGACCGACGCCTTGGTCACGACGCAGTCTCCCGACTCGCGCAGGATCTTGCCGTCCGGCACGAGGCGACCCTGGGCGATGGCCGCACGGATCTCCGGCAGGTCGATGTGCGCCTGGGTGATCGCGATGGTCGGCTGAATGTTGTAGCCGGCCCTGAGCTCCTCGGCGAAGACGTCCGCGACCATGTGCCCGTAGGGGTCGAGCGACACGATGCGCTCGGGATCGGCCCACACCGGGTGCGGACCAAAGTTGTAAGTGGGTCGAGTGTTGGTGAGGTCGGCCTGATGGCTCGGGTCGAGGGCGCCCGAGGCGACGGCCAGCGCCCGATAGATCGTGTAGGAGCCGGAGTGCGCTCCGATGACGTTGCGGTGGGCGGGCGTCGTGACCGTCGCGATCAAGGGCCCCCGGGCTTCCGGTGTCGCTGCCCCCCAGCGGATGGGCAGGGATCTCGGGCCATTGCGATCTGGATGGGTGAGGAGACGTACGTGACCTGAGCGTCTTACTTTCTTCATCAGCTCATCCAACTTCCATCGGGCGCGGTCGCCCACTTCGATGTGACTTTCTTGAGCTTCGTCCACAGCTCGACGCCACCCATGCCCGTGATGTCACCTTGCCCGAAACGCGAGCTCTTCGTGCCTCCGAAGGAGAACGGCTCGCGCGGCACGGGTACTCCCACGTTGACGCCGATCATGCCGCTCTGGGCACGATCGCTGACCAGGCGCGCCACGGCGCCGCTCTGGGTGAACACGCTGGTGGCGTTGCCGTAGGGGCTATTGTGCTCGATCTCGAGCGCGGCACCGAGGTGCGGCACACGCACGATGCTCAGCACCGGACCAAACAGCTCTTCGGTGGCGCAAAAGCTCCCGGGCTTCACGTGATCGAGGATGGTCGGCCCGAGCCAGTGACCTCCTTCGTAGCCCCGTGGGGCTGTGGGATGGCGTCCATCGAGACGCAGCGTTGCGCCGTCCGCGATCGCGCGTTCGATGGCCTGGTGGAGCCGCGTCAGCGCGCTCTCGTCGATGATGGCCCCCATGTCGTGAGCGAGCCGCACCTCGGAGGCCGCGCGCACGATCGCGTCGACGAGCGCGTCGCTGTCGCCCACGGCCACGAGCAGGCTGCCCGCCATGCAGCGCTGTCCGGCGCAGCCCGTGAACGAAGCCACGACGCCTGCCACCGCGAGCTCGGGATCCGCATCGGGCGCCAGAATCAGCGTGTTCTTGGCGCCGCCCAGCGCGAGCACACGCTTGCCGAGCGCGGCCGCGCGCAGGTACACGAGACTCGCCACCTTGGAAGAGCCCACAAACCCGTAGGCCGAAATGGCAGGGTGATCGATCAGCGCATCCACCGCGCGACGCGCGCCGTGCACGATCGAGAACACGCCCTCGGGATAGCCCGCGTCGAGCATCAGCTCGGAAAGGCGCGTGGCGGTCAGGGGAGCCTTCTCCGACGGTTTGAGGATGAAGGCATTGCCCAGCGTGACTGCGATCGGAAACATCCACATCGGCACCATGGCGGGGAAGTTGAACGGCGTGATGCCGCACACCACCCCCATGGGCTCGCGCCGAACCTCGCAGCGCACGCCGCGACTCACCTCGAGCGTGCCCCCCATGTCCAGGTTCTGAAGACTCAACGCGTACTCGCACACCTCGACGCCCTTGAGCACGCCAGCGCGAGCTTCTTCGACGGTCTTTCCACACTCGGCGGCAGCCCGTTGAGACAGCTCGTCGAGCTGCCTGAGCACGAGCTCGCGAAAGCGAAACATCAGGGTCGATCGCTCTTTGATCGGGGTCTGCGCCCAGCGCTCCTTCACGCGCAACGCAGCTATGACGACACGCGCCACGTCTGCTTCGTCGCTGTTCGGGATCGAGCCAATCTCGGCGCCCGTGTAGGGGCTGTGCACCGCGATGCGATGCCCGCTCGACGACGCGGCCGAGTTTTCGCAGACCAGGGGTTGTGTCGGGATCTCGACCAGCGCAACGTGGGCTGACGGTTCGGGCATCAGACCTGCGAGGATACCACCAGACCGATCTGGTTCGCCTGCTCTGTGGCCACGCCCGTCGCGGCTACGCTGTGCGCGTCGACCTTACGTCGACCCCGCTCACAGTCCGACGCGTACGGCGAAACCGAGCGTGCCGAACAGGCCGTGCACGAAGCGCGAGTCGTCGACCATGGCCGCTTCCCAGCTCCCGTGCGAGAAGCCCCAGCCGAGCTCGCTGAACACGCTGACGTACTCGGTGATGTCGCCGCGAATGCCCACACCGAGGTTGAGCCCCCACCAGAAGCCAGACTCCACGTCGGGCCCCGGGTCGTTCTCACC